>CAZJNP010000318.1:0-4089 GCA_964547355.1 uncultured Calditrichaceae bacterium | reverse complement strand
GTCCAGAAAAGCTCGTGCCTGTAAATAATCCAGTCCAACATTGATCTTTTTGATATTTGTTGTAAATTCTGCGTCTCCACTGCCAAATTTGCTCTCGCTTTGCGAAAGACTCCAACGAAATGAAAGAGGAAAGGGAAATTTGTGTCGCACGCCGGCGGTTAATAACGTGGATTCCGATTGATTGCGTAAATAAATATCGTCGTTGCGAATAAACTTATTCACACTGAATGAAAAGACATTTTTCACCGCGCCTAGCGCAAAGTTGTAACTGGAAGCCAAACCGATGCGCTGCGTTTGATTATCCTCCACTGGTAAAATCGTAGAATCGGGAGAGATGTTATCCTGGGCTAATTGATTTAAACGCGACTGCGTGCCATATGAAAGTGTAACGCTTGGTAAGTTGGTAAACGGATAATAAGAAATCGCCCCGCCAAATTCTGTATTTTTTGTTTTCACATCCTGGTTGGCCAGGTTGTCGTCAAACAACTTGAAGTACAAATTCAAAAAGACCTGATTGTTTAACAGCCGGATATTGTCATTGATAAACAAACCGGAAATATCTTTTAATAAATAGGGATTGCCCGGGGAAACGAATTCGGTGTCTATCTTTTTATAGATGGCGCGGAAAATCTGATTAAAATAGCGCAGTTGCGCCTCCACCCGCCACGCTACACTGGGGATCGGGGAAAGACCCTGGGTCAGCGTCAGAAAACCGGTAGACTCCATGAAGTTCACAAACTTTTCCGCCAGATCGCGTTGGTCTCCGGTGAGCTCGTAACGCTCTGCCAGAGTATCGAATTCAATTTTTCCTACCGCGTCTTCATTCTTGATGCTTGCCTGAACGGAGCCATTCAATAAAATACGATTTCCATGCAGGTTTAAATTTATGGAAGTTCCTAACACCAGCGCTTCTTTGGGATTGCCGCCGTATTGGATCGATCCCGGATCATCTTTTGAGTTGACCAGGTCTAATCCCCAACTAAAATGTCGGCCAAAGTTGAATTGCGGATGCAGGCCTAAGATCGTTTGTTTATAGGTGCCCGGGATAACAACGGTATTGCTGGAATCCACCACACCTTCCACTGCCCGGCGGCTTTGACCATAACTAAAATCGAAATCAAAAAAACGCGTTTTTAATCCGGCATTCACGCCTCGGATACGGCGCCCCCAGAGGGAAAGCACATCGATATTATTGCTAAAATCTCCACCCTTCAGATAAAGATTATAGCGAGAGTCAAAGTTATACCGCACACTCGCCAAAAACGTATTGACCGGCTGACGGTCGCTAGCTTCTTCCGAGCTGAACAACGCCCGGGCGCCAAAATCAAATTTTTTATAACTGGCCGTATAATTCAACCCAGCGCGATAATAATTGTTCGCTGACTGTGCAATGTTTTGATAACGATTGTCGATAAAAACCGAAGTGCGCGAACTGAAGCCTTTCATTGTGGACGGTTTACCGCTGATTCTGAACGAAAAGGCATTTTTCCCCACCATGCGCCCTTCTTTATCAAATACCTTCAGTTCCACATTATGCAATCCGCTGCGGATGGAAGGCGGCGTAAAGAAAAGTACATGGTCTTCGCGCTTCAGCAGACGGCTGACATCCACACCGCTAATGAGAAGTTTGTAGCTGTACAATTCCGGATGTTCGATTTCCAGTGGTATGGAGAAAGCAATCATCAATTCTTCCGGCGCCAGTAGAGCATTTGGTTCCGGGCTTAGCAGAAGAATATCCATACTGCCGGCCTGCATTTCGCTGTTGTTGGAAGGCGGAATAATTTTAACCCGAAACGGATGCATTTCCGGATCGTTTTCCGGTAAATAATGCACTTTACCAGCGCCGTCTTGATAGGCAAAATAATATTCCAGCGTTCCGGCATTTAAATCTTCTGTGGGTAAATCCGCGACAAACGCCGGTCCCTCTTCTTTTAAGCGGACAGAACGAAAATTCTGCTCCCCTTCCAGATGGAAAAAGAGCGTTGCGGCGTAAATGGCATCGTTCAGGTTGTATTTTCTCATCTCCAGATGCAAACGCTCGCCCTGAACAACCGGCGCAGGCACGTCATGGTACACCGCCTGGGCGATCACATTACCTAGTAAAATATTTATAAACAGCAGGGTTAAGACGATTTTTTGTGTGACCATTCGTTGCCCCCTTTACTTTTTCTTCACCTTGAATTTTAGTGTTTTTACCTGCCCGTTTTTATTCTGAAATTCGAATTCCAGTTCATCGATGGATGATCCGCTGCCTTCCATTTTGGGCTTCTCACCTTTTTTGGTCTTACGAACCACCGGTTTGCTATTGGGGGAACTCACATAACCGGTTTGCCCCGGATAAAGAAGGGCAAAGCCACGTTTGTTCTTTATCTCTACGATACCTTCTTCGCCAAAGTAATATGTGGCACCTTTAAATTCCTGTTTAGTCCAGAATGTCGTGCCCTTTACCGATGCCACAGAAGTCGGAGTGGTGACTCTGAATTTACCCTTGAGATGTTTTATGCTGCTGAAAATGGTACCTACTTCCAAGAAAACGTTTTTCGCCAGACTGTTTTGCTCTCTTTTGGCATCGATGGTGCATGTGGAATTGGAGCGGATGCGTACCAGGCTGCCATCATCGATGAATTTTATGGCGGCAAAACTCTTACCTTTGGTAATTATTTTGGTACCGGCATAGATACGCAGCCTCCTTTTCCCTTTTCGCACGTTCTGTTTGCTAAAAACAACCGACACCTTGCCTTTTACCCGAAACATAATGGCAATCGGTTTATTTGCCCGGGCCTGCTGTAACGTTAATATCGATACCAATACTATAGTCAATAAATATTTTAACCTCATGGTGTCTCTCCTATTCACTTTCCGGGGGCAAGATTAAATCAATAATTTCAATATTACGATTCCGGTATTCGTTTAGTATCTGGTACAATTCCTGAATCTCAATTTCCCGTCCGTTATAACGAATCATGGAAGTGGTATATCCTTCCAAACGTTTATCCAGGTCTTCAACCTGGCTGCCCAGAATGTTTTTTAGGAATTCAAGCAGTTCCTCTTTTGATATTTCCTGATGCGCGCGAGCCCCTTCTGCTGGATTTTGTAAGGAAAATTCCCAGATTTCGCTATTAATTTTCAAATCACCAGCGGAAGTGTGCACCAGCATTTGTACCAACCAGAAATAAGTTTTTCCGTATTCCAGCGGTAATGCCGTCCCGTCTTGAGGGTAGATCACCGAAAGTTCGGAAATTGGATCCGATTCCCAATTGGGCAACTGGTTTAAAATATCATCCGCAGACTGAATCATTCGCTTCTTCTCAAAAACAAGCACTTTATACTCATCTCCGTTCCCATTCCACTGAAATACTGGATACTCAGTATAAATTTGTACCGGTGCGACAGAACCATAAGGTGCTCCGGGTGCGATTAACCGCACAAAACTGGGATTGGTAGCCTGGAGAAACGGAATCTCTTCATGTGTAATCGGTGTGCCGGTTTGATTGTTGAACACATCAACGATTAACCGATAAATCCCTATGGGCACTTTCCCGGATGTGAGAATTTCCCTCTGTAAATCTTCAAAATTCTCACCAACCTGACTCTCCATTATCCTGATCTGGGTCGTGGGATCACCGGGATGAAGAAAAAAGTTATTGTTTATCAAATCCGCATTTTCCGTTTCGTAAACCGTCCCTATAGGATCCGGGGGAATGCGAAAAGGATGTGACCGTGCTTCCAGCAGCACATCGTCATCTTTTGTGACACGCAGGTTCATCTGAACACTAGGATATTCCTCTGGCGTATTCTTGATGATAGTAAGTTTAAAAAGATTTTCGGCGCTGCCCGCCTGTACCAGATCCAGATCGGAAAGAAAAAGCATCTGCAACTGGTCGGCATTGTACACTTCCAGTTGTATGGTTAAATCCTGAGCGAAAAGCGAAGACAACCCGAGAAAAACCAGCGCGAGAAAAACAATTCTTGTCCGATGTATCATAACACCTCCTCATCTATTGAGGGTAAACGTCTAATTTGCACTACCAAAACTATCTAATCGTAGTTTCGGCTATTTTTACACAACTCTATATGTGGGGGCCTGTA
>CAZJNP010000317.1:0-4092 GCA_964547355.1 uncultured Calditrichaceae bacterium | reverse complement strand
ATATATAAGAGGTTAGTTATGCGTTATTTTATTCCTATTTTTCTATTTCTATTGATACACTCGGTATTCGCTACAGATCATTCAAAATATATTAAGGGTCCTTTTAATTCGCCTCAGGATGTGACCAAAGAATGTCTCACCTGTCATGAGCAAAGCGCGAAAGAAATCATGAAAACAACGCACTGGACCTGGGAAACGCCACCTGTTGAAGTACCCGATCATAATGGATTACAGCGTCTGGGAAAGCGGACAATATTTAACAACTATTGTATTAATGTCCAATCTAATTGGCCGCGCTGTACCAGTTGCCATGTTGGTTTTGGCTGGAAAGACAAGTCGTTTGATTTTAATAATGAAGAAAATGTGGATTGCCTGATCTGCCATGCAGACGTAAAAGTTTATAAGAAGAACCCTAAAGGTGCCGGTATGCCTAAAAAAGAGGTGGATTTATTGCAAGCTGCCAAAAGCGTGGCGATGCCCACAAGAGATAATTGTGGGGCCTGCCATTTTTATGGCGGAGGCGGTGAAAATGTAAAACATGGCGATCTGGAAGGCATTTTATCCGATCCCACTCCGGAAATCGATGTTCACATGGGAAATGGAATGTTGTGCCAGGATTGCCATGTGGATGAAGGGCATCATTTTAAGGGTAGGGGCTCTTCCGTGTCTGTTTGGGATAAGAATCGGGTTTATTGCGAAGATTGTCATGGGCTTGCGCCGCATGACAACGAACGCATTAATTTACATGTTCGTTCTGTCTCTTGTCAGACCTGCCACATCCCCACCTATGCCAAGGGTAAAGCTACAAAAATTTGGTGGGACTGGTCCAAGGCCGGGAAAAATATCAAACCAGAAGAAGAGTTCGGTAGAGAGACTTTCATGAAAAAGAAGGGGGAGTTTCATTGGGGTAAAGACCTGCAGCCGGAATATGTCTGGTACAATGGGACAATGGAGCGTTATTTATTGGGAGATAAACTCGACCCCCAAACAGTGCTTTCACTTAACACCCCTCGGGGGAGTGTATATGACAACACAGCTAAAATCTATCCCTTTAAAGTGATGCGTGGTAAACAGATTTATGATTCTGAGTTCAACTATCTAATCGTTCCGCATCTCTGGGGCGGTTATTGGAAATACTTTGACTGGGACCGCGCCGCTAAAGAGGGAATGGCGGTGGGTGATCTGCCCTATAGCGGACATTATGATTTCATTGAGACAAAGATGTACTGGAAGCTGAATCATGAAGTGGTTCCGAAGGAAAAAGCATTGCGTTGCATTGATTGCCATGGGAAAAACGGGCGAATGAACTGGGAGGCGCTCGGTTATGACGGAGATCCGGTATTTCGGGGTGATCGTAAAGATATGGAAAAGATATTACAATATAAAACCGAAAAAAAATAATATGGAACGGACATCCAATTTAGAGGCTTATTATGGAAGGAAATAGAATAACTCTCAGTGCATGGTTGATAATTTTATTGATTCCTTTTGCAATTCATGCAGGAACTATTAAGCAAAATTTACATCCGCGTGTTTTGTTACTTGATAAAAATGGAACCCCTGTAATTCGGAGCGGTCAGCCGGTGAGCTCGGAAAAAACGTGCGGTGCTTGCCATGATTATCAATATATTACGGCTCACAGTTATCATGCGCAACAAGGGAAAAACGAGTTTTTTAACGACCAAAACAGACCGGAACATTTTCCCGGTTATGTCCTTTCTCCTGGAATGTTCGGTAAATGGTGCAGTATGCCGAATCGTTTACTGGCCTCGCATGGCGTGGTGGAAGTGGAAGATTTTGATCTGGGAACTCCGGAATGGTTGCAAAAATGTGGTACCTGCCATGTGGGTGGCGGTCCTTCGCAGTTTGATAGGCAGAACCGCAAACTGGATTCCGTAGATCCGAATACGGTCGATGCAATGGATCCCGATTACCACTATTACGATAGCAGATCGGGTGCCCTTAAAACCTGGGATTGGAGGAAAAGCGGCGTAATGGAGATGGATTGTTTTCTGTGCCATATCCCCAATTTTGACCGGGTGAACCGGGATGAGATGTTACGCAGTGGAAATTTCAAATGGGCTGTTACCGCAACTTTAGGTAAAACCGGTATTGTTTCCAAAACCAAAACCGGATGGAAATACAACGCTGAATCTTTTGATAGCAACGGTTGTTTGAAAGACGGCCAGTTGGATATCATAGACCCGGAAATTGAAAATTGCGCTCAATGTCACGGATTCGGGCAGAGTGGACGAGGTCCGATCAATCCATTCTATTCGAAAAACCTGCTGCGAGGAACGCTTAAAATGGGCCGGGTGTTTTCGCCGGATTTAATTTCCAGCTCAAATATAAACATTAAAGGAAAGGATTCTCTGAATTATTCCTGGGATGTGCATGCCGAACGTTTACTAAAATGTACCAATTGCCACTATTCTCTGGATAATCCCGCTTACCAAAGGAAAGACCAGGAAACCCGCTTGGAACATCTCATCTTTGATCCGCGAACGCTGGATGCAAAAGATTATTTAAAACGCCCCAGTCATGAGTTCGCGAAAGGGAATTCATGCCCAGAAAATGTAGCCGACCATCTGGATGGAACCATGCGGCGCTGTGAAGACTGTCATGATGCTTCTACAGCACACAGCTGGCTGCCTTATCCGGAACATCATTTTAAGAAAGTTGGTTGCGAAACCTGCCATATTCCTGATAAAAAAATGTGGGCATTTAAAACGGCGGATTGGACCGTGCTGGCTCTTAACGGAAAATTCATTCCATCGACCCGTGGGATTGAAGGCAGTTTTAAGGACCCCAAGGCACTGGTGACGGGTTTTAAACCGGCGATTCTTCCGCGAATCACACAGAGCAAATTTTCTCCCTACAAATTGATGCCGTATAATCTGATTACCGCCATGTACTGGTATGATGCCGAAAAACAGCGTCCCGTGTTTACCAGGATTTTAAAAGGAATATATCTTACAAAAAATGAACAGGGGAAAACAACCTATCGTAAAGACATCGTGGAGCACTTTGATCAAAACAAGGATGGAAAGTTGACGACGGATGAATTGCAAATTAATACCCGGGAGAAATATGAGTTCATTGCGTCAAAACTCAAAGCCGCTGGAGTCGGAAAACCTGAAATCCATAGCGAAATTGTGCCTTTTTCTATTAATCATAATGTGGTTCCCAGCGAACATGCCATACGCGATTGTCAGGTGTGCCACAGTACCGATAGCCGCCTGTTCCAACCGTTAAAGTTAGCAGATTATATTCCGCCCAACACTCAGATGAAATATGCAGAGTTTTGTGCCGCTTGCCCGGATGTGGATCAATTAACGGAGCAAAAACAAGATGGCGTGTATTTTAATCCGACCCCTTTGATGTCTTGTTACTATATCATTGGTCATGATCGGATAGAATGGGTGGAAATTGCTGGGATTTTATCCATATTTTTCTCAATAATAGGTGTTATCGGACATGATATTTTTAGAGTAATCAAGCGAGGTAAAAAATGAAACGCGTATATATGTACACAGTAGCGGAAAGGGTCTGGCATTGGTTTCAGGCGGTGGCTATCATTTTGCTGTTTATCACAGGTTTTGAAGCGCATTTTCCTGCTTCATTTCAGCCGTTTGGATTTACGCTTTCTATTTATATTCATAAAGTGCTGGGATTTTTATTGTTTGTCAATGCACTGCTTGGGATTTTTTACCACTTATCCACCGGTATGATTAAACAATACATTCCCAGACCGCGCGGTTTTTTTGACGGTTTGTTTTTACAGGCCAAGTATTATCTGTATGGATACTTTAGGGGCGAACCCCATCCGTTCGAAAAGACGCCCACGCATAAATTGAATCCGTTGCAGCGTCTGGTTTATTTGGGGTTGCTGAACGTCATGCTCCCCTTACAGGTGATTACCGGCGTTTTGATGTGGGGTAGCGTTTATTTCCCGGACACGTTTGCCATGTTCG
The DNA here is from genome assembly GCA_964547355.1 of uncultured Calditrichaceae bacterium. Classification (GTDB taxonomy): domain Bacteria; phylum Calditrichota; class Calditrichia; order Calditrichales; family Calditrichaceae; genus CAZJNP01. The sequence continues at coordinate 118 of CAZJNP010000317.1, read as the reverse complement.
GTGGATTGCCGGTGCTGGCGCCTCTTCATACTCTGGTCGCTTATTTGTTCGTCGCGTTTATCATTGTTCATGTTTATATGACTACGCTTGGGCATACTCCATGGACAATGATCAAATC
>CAZJNP010000316.1:0-4100 GCA_964547355.1 uncultured Calditrichaceae bacterium | reverse complement strand
CCACCCCAAACCCTTCGGCCGGCAAGAGAAGAAGTTTAGACGAACACGGGGCCCTGTGCCAACGAGCACGGCAGCGCCAAGTATGATTGGATTTCCTACGGATTTGAATACTACCTTTCCAGCAAATTATCCGTTTTATCCGGCTTTTATATTCCGGAAAAAGAAGTCTTTCATGAAATATTAAAAAAAGCGGGTTACAAAGAAGGCGTGCCGGACGAGCGCACAATTATGCATATCGGTCGGTACTCTGGAGTGGAAGTGACCGTATCCGGTTCCTATAAAATGGACGGAAATCGTCTGATCTTAACCGTGTATTATAATAATTCTTTTAACGGCTCTTTATTGTTGGATTCCACGTTCAGAGGCCCGATCTCAGATTTTTTTAGCATTGGCCGAAAGATCATCGACCAGTTGATTAACCTTGCCGGAATTAATGTGACGCCCACGGAAAAACGCTTGCTTAATTTTTCGTTCACTCGCTCGATTACGGCGTACGGCAGTTTCATCAAAGCGTACATGGAGAATGAATCGCCCAGGCCGCGTAATGAGATGGTGATCGGCCTGTTTCGTAAAGCCATTCGGGAAGATCCGAAATTCTGGGAAGCTTATTATAACCTGGGGATCGTGTATTTCAATACCGGTCGATATGAACAGGCGCTGGAACAATTCAACGCAGTAATAACGGCATTGCCTAATTTTGACAAGCCCTATTATGGACGCGGTTTGATCTATGAAAAACAGAAAAAGTTTCCGCAGGCAATCGCCGACTTTAAGAAGGTAGCCGAGCTTAATCCAAACAACTTTAAAGCCTACTATTACCTGGGTAAAATTGAAATCCAGAAAAAAGATTACAAGCAGGCGGAAGAATTTCTTACCAAAGCACGTAAACTAAATCCTGAATATGCGCCGATCTTTTATGAATTAGGCAATTTATTTTACAATCAGGATCGTTACCGTAAATGCATTGAGTATTATAAGAAAGCGGTGAAACTGGATGACCAGAAGCCGATCTATCATCTTAAATTGGCCGATTCCTACTATCGTTCTCAGATTTATTACAATGCTTTGAACGAAGTAAACGCGGCCATTGCGCTGAACAGCAATAATGCCAACGCCTATTTTCTCAAAGGAATTACCATTTATAAACAGGCGGTGCTGGAAGAATTGATTAACGCTTTTCTTGACTTATTAGCGGAGAATTCAGACAGCAAGAAAAGGGCCGCCAAATCGGACCCCAGACAATTGATAAGCGATCCGGTTAAACGGCAAAAGGTCTATTCGGATATGGCGGATGCTTTTGGGGCGGCTGTTCGGGTGCGGCCGGATTTTATGGAGGCCACCTTCAACCTGGCTTTGACCTATCACGAAATGGGCAACCTGGAAGAGGCGGAACGGTATTATTTACGCACACTGCAAATTAATCCCTCTCTGGTGCGGGCGCATTTGAAATTAGCCAAACTGTATGCGGAAACCGGGCGTAAAGAACAAGCCCTGGAACAATACCGCAGATTGTTCTTTATCGAACCGGCTCTTTTTGTCAGCAATCCGACTTTGGGACCGGAGTTTCATTATATTAACATATTTAAGAAATTTCGTGCGGAACTGGAGCGTGATATTAAAAACGAGCCGAATAATCCCAAGAATAATTTGGTAATGGCAAAAATATTTCAGGCTCAGGGACAATACGGAAAAGCGGCAAATTTAGCCAGAAAAGTACTTACCTTTAGCCCCAATAACCAGGAAGCCAAAAAAATACTGGCGAAGATCGAGAAATCCAAACGCTTTTAATTGGTCATACGCTCTTTTAACTTCGCAATGATTTCATCCTTTTCAGGGAAACGGAACGATTTTTCTTTGGAGAAAATCAATTCCCCATCGTCATAAACTTCAAAACGGCCACCGCTGGATTTTTTCAGGGTAACGTCTAAGTCAAGAACTTCTTTTATATGATCCGCCAAACTGGCGGCACGGGCAAAGTAGTTTCAAACCGTACAGTATTCGATGACAATCTTACGCATCACCCCCTCCTATTTGTGATTTAATCCGTTTTAAATAATGTTCCAAAGCCGCCTGGATATCCTCCACGGTATCGGCGCCGAATTTTTCCAGAAAAGCGTCCGCGATCACCGGTGCCACAACGGCTTCTGCAATAACCGCGGCGGCCGGTACGGCTGTTACATCGCTGCGTTCTTTGTGGGCTAAGAAAGGTTCCCCTGTTTTGATGTCCACGGAATGCAGCGGTTTCATTAAAGTGGGGATCGGTTTCATGGCCACCTGGAGCACTATGTCTTCTCCGTTGGTCATCCCGCCTTCAATGCCGCCGGCACGGTTGGTTTTACGGTAGATATTTTTTTTGTTAATGAAGATTTCATCGTGCACGTGTGATCCGGGCAAATCCGCGTATTGAAAACCCAACCCCACTTCCACGCCTTTGATCGCTTGAATCGACATCAATGCGGAGGCTAACCGACCATCCAGCTTGCGATCCCAATGCACATGGCTGCCCAGTCCCGGTGGTGCGTGACGTATAATTATTTGAATTTTACCGCCCAGCGTATCGCCCTGTTGTTTGATATTTTTTATTTGTTCAACCATGGCCTGTTCTGCTTCCTGATCCAGACAACGCACCGGCGAGCGGTCCGCCAGTTCGTTAATCCGATCGCTTTGTAATACAGAAGAAATACGCTCAGGATTAACGTGGACGGAACCGATTTGTAAAACATGAGAGTAAATATGAATATCGAAATAACGCAGTAGTTGTTTGGTAAAAGCGCCCACGGCCACGCGCATGGCGGTTTCCCTGGCACTTGAACGCTCCAGTACATTGCGCATGTCGTCAAAATTGTATTTCAAAGCCCCGGCCAGGTCTGCGTGACCCGGACGCGGTCTGGAAATTTTTTCTCCGGAATGGTTTTGCGTTTGGGACATAATTTCTTTCCAGTTTTCCCAATCCCGGTTGCGTAGCAAGAAACCAATCGGGCTGCCCAGCGTTTTTCCTGCCCGAATCCCGGAAATTACTTCCACCCGATCCTGTTCAATGCGCATGCGGCCGCCGCGGCCAAAACCCTGCTGCCTTCGGTGAAGTTCGCGGTTCACTTCTTCCAGATCGATGGGAAGATTGGCCGGTATTCCTTCAAGAATCCCCATCAACCCGGGGCCGTGGGATTCACCGGCTGTTAAATAGCGGATCACTTTGAAGGGATTCCTTTTTGTGTTTTACTCTTTTTTATCAGACGGATGGTTTGCCGGACAACCGTTTGAAGAGGTAAATATGCGGTAAAACCGGAAGCGTGGAAATGTCCTCCGCCGCCCATTTTTCTGGCCAGCGCGCCCACGTCGAATCCATTTTTAGAACGCAAACCCACGATGGTTTCCTTTTCCCCTTTTTCAACAAACACGCCGAACACCGTAGCCTCACCGTCCTTACGCATAATGTCGATCAGTCCGTCCAGGTCTTTTAATGTCAATCCACGTTTTTTTAGCCACTGCTTGGAGATGGTCACATAAGAGATAAAACCGTCGGAGTGTAAATTGCAAAGGGCCTCCCCCCAGGCTTTTAACTGGTGATGGCGGGCGGTTTCGTAAACATGGCTGTATATCTGGGAAGGGTCTAAACCCTGGCTGATTAATTGAGCGGCCATCTGTAAAGTAAACTGGCTGGTTCCCTGAAAACGGAAACTGCCCGAATCAGACAGAATGGCTGTGTAAAGCGCGGTAGCCATAGGCAGATCGATCTCTGCTTTCCACTGATTGAACAGATCGTAAATAATCTCGGCCGTGGCGATGCGTTGAGTATCTACCAGGCACAGTTCCACCTGATCGGTTTTTATGGGATGGTGGTCAATACAAATTCGCATAGCCGGGGTTTGCATGACGGCATCAAAATAAATATCTAACCGGTCGAGGGCGCTGATGTCTAAAATAAAAACCACATCCGCGCGCTGAATGGCCTGTTTTAATTCATCCGGTTTTTTCTGGTTTATCCATTCCTGGGTTCCGATAAAGGCATACCTGTCCGGGATTTCTCCCGGAATAGCGATTTGAACGGATTTGTTCAGTTTTTTTAAATAAAGAAGCAAAGCAATGGAAGACCCTAATGC
>CAZJNP010000315.1:0-4114 GCA_964547355.1 uncultured Calditrichaceae bacterium | reverse complement strand
AAACAGAACCAACCGGTGCAGCAAGAAGCTCCTTTGTTCGTTGACCGGCGTTTGGATAAATCGCAAATGGAACAGGAGTTTATCCGGAAAGCGCTGTACGACGAAATTTGTTCGCGATATCCGGAGTTTATTCGCTGCGAAAACCATCTATACGAAACGCAATGGTTGACCCCTCTTGAACTGGAAGAGAACTTCGAGTTTTACCCGGTTGAGGAAAGCTGGGTGACCCGCTTAAAGCGCCGGGTTTTCGGCCAGCCGTCACCGCCGGAACTAAAGGATGAAAGGTTAAAAAAAATCGCCGAACAGCTTCGCCCGGAAATCGAAGCGGAAGTAAAACAGCGTATCGAAACCTATCATCGGAAACAAAAAGAATACGCCAAGCAGATTACCGACGAACTGGAAAGAAAAATCTACGAAGAGGAAATAGACCGCTTTTACCGTAAAAAGCCCGGTTACCGCAAATATCGTAATTACCTGGGCGAAACCAAGTGGATGACCCGGGAAGAATTTAAGAACCAGGACGAATTTACGGAAGAAGTGCTTAGCCCGCGTCAGATATTTTTCCGAAAAGCGGGAGTTGCTTTTGTTGCCATCGTACTTGTTTCGGCTGTCTGGTTTCTCTATAAATCTTTTGTCGGACAGAGCGAAAACAAAGCCTATTTAATTGTGGCCATGGAAGAAGACCGTCCTGGTCCTCTCTATATTGATAAATCGTTAGCCATTGGTTTTAGCGCCAACGTGCCTTACCTCATCTCGCCCGGAGAACATGATGTGACGGTAATTCGCGAAGGTTATGAAACGATTCCCAAGGTGCAACACATCAAAGCGGCGCCCGGAGATACGGTACGTATCCGATTTGATTTTAAGGAGAAAAAATACGTCACATCCGGGCTGGTGGTGGTTCAGGCGTCCGATCCGGATGCGGCGGTGCTGTTTGACGGCGAATTTTACGGCACGTTATCCAATAAAAGCCAATATGTATTGCCGGCCGGTGCGCATACCGTGACCATCGAAAAAGCCGGATATGTCTCGTCACCGCCTCAGCATGTACTGAATATCAAGCCCGGTGATACACTGCGCGTTGCTTTTAAACTATCCGCCCACAAGCGGGCCAGAAAAAAAACACAGAGCAAGGCGGTGTTGAATACCGGTCTGGTGGAAGTGCGCTCCAACATCAAGAATGCGGATATTTATATCGACGGCCAGGCCACCAGTTTTAAGACGGATTATATCCTGCAACGCATTCCCTTTGGCCGGCATATCATTCGGGTCTCAAAAAAAGGATTTAAGGTTTATCCTTCCGAACGCACCATTGAGTTGTCCAGCAAAAACAAACGGGCGGTGGCAGATTTTACCCTCACCAGCCTGTTTAAATCCGTAACCCTGGAAACCCGTCCGATACCGGCTCAAATTTATGTGGATGAAAAAGCAGTGGGTGTCAGTCCGGTTAAACTGTCTTTGCCTTTAGGTGAGCATAAAATTGATTTTGCAACCGTGCAGCATTATCATAAGCCGGACATCCGCACACTGGAAATTACCAGCAACGGACCGAATAAATTCACTTTTAATTATCGCTTGGCTTTTGCCGTTCGTTTTTCCCTGAATGCGATTGAACCGGCAATCAGTGGTTATTCCTATAGTAAGGGTTATTTAATGAACGACAACCGTTTTCAGCCCGACTCCAAAACCGGTCCTGAGGTCAAATTAATCCAATCCTTAGGGCAAAAGGTTTGGAGCCTGGGATTCGCTTTTCAATATCGCAATCCGCCCGGGCAGGACGCGCTGTTGTTTTATTTTAATATTCCGGGAAATGTGAATCTATCGCAGCCAATAAAATTAAAGATTTACGCCTATCGATCGGACGACGTTTATCCCCTGGTAATAAAAGGGAAATCACTATATCAGATCGATATCAACAATTTTAAATTTCGCAAGCGGGTTCGCCCCGCCTTTCACGAAGATGAGATATCGGAAAATCATTACGACGTTTTTACCATCAACGAATTTTTACATCCGGGTCAAAACAAGATTATGATCGCAACCACAACAAAAACGACTGCCCGAGTAATACTCTGGAAAGTGGTCATCGAATAACGGGGGTGCATGGTGACCCAAACCTCAGACGCGCTGTTCAAATATGCCCGGGCGGAAAGTCTGAACCGTCCGCTGGCAGAGCGCATGCGTCCCCAATCGCTGGAAGGTGTGGTGGGACATCGCTCTGTAATCGGTTCCGGTTCAGCGCTGCTGCAGGAAATCCGGCAGGGGCATCTGCCGTCTATCATCTTTTGGGGCCCGCCGGGTGTGGGCAAGACCACCCTAGCCAGGCTGCTAGCCGAAGCCGCGCAATGCGCATTTCAGCCCATCTCTGCTGTAAGCTCCGGAGTGCGCGAGGTGAAGAAAATTATCGAGGATGCTTCGAAGCGCCAGCTCTACCACAGGCAGAAAACGGTTTTATTCATTGACGAGATTCACCGCTTTAATAAAGCTCAGCAGGACGCGCTGCTGCATAGCGTGGAAGACGGCACCATTACACTCATCGGCGCAACCACCGAAAACCCGTCTTTTGAAGTCAACGCACCGCTCTTATCCCGATGCCGGGTCATCAAGCTGGAACCGCTTTCCGCAGATGACCTGAAAAGTATCATTCAGAAAGCGTTAAAAGAAGACGTACTGCTCAAAAAATACAACTTTTCGCTGCCTGCTCTGGATCAACTGATTGTTTACGGCGGCGGCGACGCCCGTCGGACGTTGAACCTGCTGGAAGCGGCTTTTTATCTGGCGGATAAAACACAGGACCCGATTGTCATTTCGGAAGACTTGTTAAAGCAGGCCGTGGAACACAGCCCGTTGTATTACGATAAAAAAGGTGATTACCATTACGACGTCATTTCGGCCTTTATAAAAAGCGTACGCGGCAGCGATCCGGATGGCGCCGTATACTGGCTGGCAGCCATGCTGGAAGCCGGGGAAGATCCCACGTTTATTGCGCGCCGCTTAATCATTTTAGCCTCGGAAGACATCGGCAATGCCGAGCCTTACGCCCTTTCATTAGCCAACGCAGCGTTCGATGCCGTAAAGAATGTGGGCATGCCCGAGGCACGCATCATTCTGGCGCAGGTGACGACCTATCTGGCTTCGGTACCCAAGAGTAATTCTGCTTACAGGGCTATAGAAGCGGCGCTGGAAGAAATCCGAAAAAACGGTGTGGCTCCGGTGCCGTTGCACCTTAGGAATGCACCTACTAAATTAATGAAACAGCTTAAATACGGCGCCGAATACAAATATCCGCACCTGTTTCAGGATCATTACGTAACGCAGGATTATTTGCCGGAAAAGGTAAAGGGAGTTATTTTTTACCAGCCGGGTAATCTGGGAAGGGAAGCGCGCCTGAAGGAATATCTGGAAAAACTTCGTAAACGGGACAAGGAGTGATCATTGATTTCCAGTATCAAGGAATTGATTTTAGACAAGTATATTCATTTTCGCTTAAAGCTATTTGGCAGTGTGTTAAAAGCCATTGATTTTCCGAAGGCGATTAAATCGACGAAGAATATTCTCTTGATGATTCCGGCCGATAGTGAATACAGCGATGAAATCCAGGAATTTGCCTCCGGTTTGTACCAAATATTTAATCAGGCTGCGGTTTCCACGTTTGAGCGGAAGAATTTCCGTAAAAATGACGGCAACTGGTTTGGCCTTCCGGAAGAAAAATATTTACGCTCGTTTCAGGAGGCGGAAATAGACCTGGTGATCGATTTAAACATCAAACACGATAAACTGTGCGCATATATTTCGGCTTTAAGCGGTGCACCGCTGCGATTGACCGTAGGGAGCGGCCCATTTGATTATGTGTACAATTTGCAAATCCGTCAGGACCCGCAAAAACCGCTCAGCGAACGCCTGAAGAATGTGTTAAATTATCTGAAAACATATAAAACCAACGCATAAAAAGGGAAGGAACACCGGATGCGTCTTATTCTTTTAATAGTGATTTTATTATTACCCGGATTCGTTTTTACGCAGCCTCCTGAGACCATAGAAATCGGTTCGTTCAATATTGATTGGTTTCCGTGCAAGGACGACGGCGAAATGATGAAAAAGTATAACATTAACC
>CAZJNP010000314.1:0-4117 GCA_964547355.1 uncultured Calditrichaceae bacterium | reverse complement strand
ACCTTAGACAGTTTGGTGCTTAAGGTGATTACACTCAATAAAATTATTGTTTGGTTCTTACTGGTTTTCTCAAGCATACACAATGAAAAAATCACGGCTAACCGCGAATAAAACCTTATATTTTTTTCAAATGGAATGTTTGTTTATATGAGAAAAATATTTTGAGCACCTAACATCTTTCCTCTACTGCAACCACAAGCGGTAGCCAGGTGATTTGTATTGATATCTATGAGTTATTCAGCAGAAGATTTACGAAGAAAATGAAAAGCAGTTGTACCATTTTTTAGGAACACCGGAACGGCGTATCCTGGTAAGAACAATCTTTAACTGCTTTTCATCCAACATGAATGAATCCTTTTCCACTATATTTTTCTTAAAGCTTTTCGGTTATAATTTTTCCATCAAAATCTTCATACGCCACTATATAGTATCATTTCTCAACAACAATAAACAACCCCGGATCAACACAGATAAAACAAAAAGAACTTCGTCATAAATCACAGAATTCCTACTTTTACTTCAAAATCCAAATTGAATTCATCTTACCCTTATTTGCAGAGTATGAAAAAAAAGACCTATATTCCCTGCTATGGATCGAACCGAATTGCTAAAAAATTTTGCCATCGGATTTATTCCGATTTTTGTTTTTATCATTGCCGATGAATTTTGGGGCACCGAGGTCAGCCTTGTGGTGGCCGTGGCTGTGGGTTTAGTCTATTTCTTTTATTACTGGCTGCGTCACCACCGAATTGAAAAAATGATATTACTGGACACACTGCTTATTGTCGTTTTGGGCGGCATCTCGATCCTAATGCATGATGCCCTGTTTTTTAAATTAAAGCCGGCCTTGGTGGAAGCCATCCTGGTCGGACTGTTAGGGATTCACGCCTTTTCCTCAAGGCCGATTCTCTTGCAGATGAGCCAACGCTACATGGGGGATGTGCAATTACCGCCAGAGCAAGTACATCTACTAAAAAAACTCAGCCTGCTGTTATTTGTAGTCTTTGGCTTACATACAGCATTAATTGTTTATTCCGCTTTCTTCTGGAGTGAAGGCGCCTGGGCATTTGTTTCGGGAGGATTGTTTTACATTCTCTTTGCGCTTATTATGGCCGGTCAATGGGTATATCTGAAATTTTTTAGAAAACCGGTTTACTCTTTCACCTCCGCTCATACGCAAAGCCACGAGCAGGAAGAAATCTTTGACATCGTTGACGAAAACGGAAAGGTCCTCGGTCAGGCACCGCGCAGCGCTGTGCACGGTAATCCGCAACTGCTCCACCCGGTGGTGCATCTGCATATTTTTAACACCCAGGGAAAGATTTTTCTGCAAAAAAGAGCACCCAATAAAGATTTGTATCCCGGGTTCTGGGATACGGCCGTGGGCGGTCATGTGGTTTCCGGCGAAGACATCGCATCTGCTCTGGCCCGCGAAACAAAGGAAGAATTAGGCATTACCGTTAAAAATCCGCAATTCTTATTGCGCTATGTAATGCGTAATTCTTACGAAAGCGAACTTGTTTACGTGTTTAAAACAAAACATAACGGGCCTTTTAAAATCAATCGCGAAGAAATTGAAGTCGGTCGGTTCTGGACGATTTTTGAGGCGAAGAAAATGATTGGCAAGAAGATATTCACACCCAACCTGGAACAGGAATTACTATTGCTGGAGAAAATGAGAATTCTTTAACCGTTTATTTCCATGCTAAACCTAAAATGGAAACATCGTCGTCAAAGGCAATCCTTCCTGAGAATTCCTGCAAACCGGCAATTACCTGATCCAACGTCTGGTCTAAACTGAGATTTCTGTTTTCGAGTAAAATCTGCACCAGGCGATCCGTTCCGAACAGATGGTCGCCGGCATCCGTAGCTTCCGTGATCCCGTCTGAATACATGAACAAACGATCGCCCGGTTCCACCTCAAGTTCTACCAATCCGTCTTCACGTGGAAAATCCCATCCCACCGGGAAGCCTCCATCATCATGCATTTCAACTTCACCGGATTTACGGATCAGGATCGGAGGATTATGACCCGCCCGTGTGTATGAAATGGTATTTGTCTGCATATTGATGATCATATAGAGCATCGTGAAATAGATACCGTTCTGCTCAAAACTGTGATCTTCATTCAACATTTCGATGACTTTATTGGGCGGATTAATCTTATAGTAAGGCGGCTCCTTTACCGGCACTTTTAGCAAATTCTTTTTCGAAATGTTTGTATTTAGTAGTTGGGAAAGACTTACGCTAAACAGCGCCGCAGGCACACCATGCCCGGCAATATCGATATGGTACACACCGATATGATTTTCATCCAGCCGAAACACATTGTAGGTATCACCCGAAACATAAAGCGAAGGATAAAAACGCGCTTTAAATTCGATTTGCGGAACGCCAAGCAATTCTTTAGGTAACAGATTCATCTGTGCTTCCCGGGCGGCGTTTAAATCCTTTTCGATTTTAGAAAGGGCTTTTTCGAGTTGCTTTTCATGCTCTGCCAATTGATACTGCTGCTCTTGTATTTTATCCAACAAATACGTCAGCTTGTATTTCTTTAATAATTCCACTTCCTGAAAAGAGAGTCCCAGATTAGCGTAAATATTTTCCATAGTTTTTTTTCCGTCCAATGGTGATGCATCTGTTTTTATAGTCGATGGAAACGACAATTTCTTTACAGAGAATTTTTTTATCCGTGTTTTTAGAGTTGAAATGAACTATTGGTCCTGTATTAGCAACCAGTTAGTAAAAAAAGTGAAAAAGGGTAAACGGTATATGGTAAAAACTTTTTGCATTTATCTATTCTAAAATTTAGTTTAAAAAACCGATACCTGAGGAGTCTGTTTATTTTTTTCCCGGTTTTGTTTGAATTAAAGTGTTTTTTTAGGGTAACTGGCGAACCAGACAAGTTCTTTTTGTATGATTTGAATCGTGTTGCAGCAACAAGTTTAGACCTGTCATTCAACCGTTACATCGTTTTTTAGAAACAGAAAATATAAAGTAAAACTATTTTGATTAAAGGAAAAACAACAATGACCAAATTAGAACAAGCCGCCCATACCGCTCTGACCACATGCATGGCACTCAATCCAAAAGAAACACTGCTCGTGGTTACGGACGACAACAAACAAACCATCGGCCATGCCATTTACACGGTTGGTAAAACATTGGCTAAAGAAGCCCTTTTAGTAGTCATGCCTCCGGCAGAAATTAACGGTCAGGAGCCGCCGGCAGCGGTAGCCGAACTGATGACTCAATTCAATGTGGTGATCTGCCCCACCACCAAGTCCCTTACCCACACCGACGCCCGGCGCAACGCTTGCAAATTGGGCGCCCGGGTGGCCACCATGCCGGGCATAAGTGAAGACATCATGGTGCGCACTTTAGCCGCCGATTACGACCAGATTGCCGAACGAACTCTGAAACTCTCCGCCATTTTGGATAAAGGTAAAGTGGCAAGAATTACCACGCCCCTGGGTACGGACCTCACGCTACCCATTGACGGGATCAAAGCCATTTCGTCCACCGGACTGATCCGCGAACCGGGCAAAGGCGGCAATCTGCCCAGCGGAGAATCCTTTTTAATGCCGGAGGAGGGCAAAAGCCAGGGCGTGCTTTACATCGACGCTTCGGTAGCCGGCTTAGGAAAAATTACCGGTGATCCCATTAAAGTAACGATTAAAGACGGCTATGCCGTTAAATTTGAAGGCGGCGAACAGGCGGAACAATTATTCAAAGAATTGAATAAATTTGACAAAGCTGGCATGAACGTGGCCGAGCTGGGTATCGGCACCAATCACGCCGCGCAGATTACCGGTTTGATTTTAGAAGATGAAAAAGTCATGGGCACCATTCACATCGCTTTTGGTAATAACGTCAGTATGGGCGGTACCTGCAACGTGGGCATTCACATTGACGGTGTGGTTACACGACCTACGGTTTTCGTGGATGATCTGAAAATTTTGGACGACGGAAAGCTATTGGTTTAAATTGTTAAAGCTGAACTTTTGTCTTTTCAAGAATTATTTAGGGGAAATCCCAGATAATAACTTTCAAATATTTTATACCAATGCACAGTGGAATCTGGTATTTCCCCTTTACCCTATTCCTTTAAACCACA
>CAZJNP010000313.1:0-4135 GCA_964547355.1 uncultured Calditrichaceae bacterium | reverse complement strand
GGCGGCCGCGGGCCGGGGGGCGGGAGGGAGTGTTTGGAACAGTGTATGGGCTTGTTGCTGGGGGGCACGGGGGTCTGGCTGCTGTGGGTGCTGGGGATTCAGGTGGGCGCCAACGCGCTGGTGCTGGTGATCGGAGCATTGTTTGCTACGGCCATGGGTGCCTGGGTGTATGGACGCTGGGGCAATCTGGCCATGCCTAAGAAGACCCGGATTATTGCCTGGACCATTGCTTTGATTTTAGTGGCCGGCAGCAACGGCTATGTGCTGTCCAATATTGATGCCTTTGCCGTAAAATCCGATCCAACCGCCGCGCATGGAGAAGGCATCATCTGGCAGCCCTTTACAGAGCAAAAAGTAGCCGAATTAACCGCACAGGGCAAACCGGTATTCATCGACTTTACTGCGGCCTGGTGCCTGAGCTGTCAGGTAAACGAACAGGTGGCGTTTGGTTCCGAAGAGGTGCAAAAGAAATTCAGGGACTATGGAATTACCGCGCTAAAAGCCGACTGGACTTCCAGGGATGAAACCATTGCCAGGGCTTTGGCCAAATTCGGCCGGAACAGCGTACCGCTTTATGTGTTGTACACCGGCAAACCCGGCGATCAGCCCATACTCCTGCCAGAAATCATCACGCCGGGGATTGTTCTGGATGCATTAAAAGCGCTGGATCAAAAATAAGAGGCCCGGTGAAAGAACCGTTTTGAAATGATATACATGAGAAAATGAAATCGGGTAAATGCGGGCATGTGTGCGGCGGTAATAAATGTTTCGGCGGAAAGGGGTGTATTGTCACGTACCAGGAAAAGTAAAGTGTGACTCTAAACAGATTTTCGTGTAACACAGGCTGTTATTCATACGAAACAAAAACATCATACGATTGAATATTTTAGGTAAAGACGGGTATCTCATGGTAAAAAAGGATAAAAAAATATTTCCAAATGAATCCTTTGACTTTATGATGCGTAATAATCCATAAAACGTACCAACAAACAGGAGATGCCATGGAAATTATTACCATTTTGTTTATTGTTTTGCTGGCCATTGTTTTTATGAAGATACTGGCTTTTTCCTTACATGTTGGAATCGCTTTGCTTACCCTGCCGCTTAAATTGCTGGCTGTTGCTTTTGCGAGCGTCGTGGTGGCTTTTGTGTTGGTTCCTCTCGGGGTTGTGGCTGGTTTGGTCGGGATATTTGTTTTACCATTTGCTTTGGCTATTCCTTTGCTTCCCGTTTTACTGGTTTTAGGCGGTCTGTGGTTATTATTCCGCGTGCGTTAAATCTCAGAGCGTGAAAGTGGAAATGGCAAAACCAGTTTACCGTAAAGCAACCGATATTAGCATTTATTGCTATTCAAAGGAAATTACAGGCTAAGAAGAAAAAGCAAGGAAGAAAATAGATAGATGAAATACGGTAAAAAAATCAGAAATGTAAAGTTCTATTTGATGACACTGGGGATGGTCTTTATTGCCATTCTTTTTCAAATACTGCTGAACCGTGTCTTGCGCTGATTGCTTACTTTTTTAATGAGGCGTTTCTGGATAAAAATACCATTTGCACCGGTGCTGTTTTGCCACACAGGACAACGGGCGCATTTTTCGTTTTCCAAACCCTCTGTCAATTCCCGCTTCAAATATCGAAACACATAAAGCGCGGCTAAAACAAAAAGCGTATAAACCAGTATTTGATCCCACACCATTTTAAAACCCCAATAATTTTCCGCCCTGGTAAACGGCAAAAGAAGCCACGTACGCCAAGGTGGTCATATAGGCGACCATGATAAGCGGCCAGCGCCAGGAGTTGGTTTCTTTTTTAACAATGGCAAAGGTGGCCATGCATTGGGCCGCATAAACATAAAAAACCATTAAAGACAGCGCCACCAAAATACTGAAAACCGGCCGCCCGTCCGGATGCCGATCCTGATGCATGGCGTCCGCCAAACTTCGCTGAACGCTATCTTCAGATTCCAGATTATACAGAGTCGAAAGCGTGCTGATAATTACTTCCCGTGCGGCAAAGGAGGTAACCAATCCCACGCCGATTTTCCAGTCAAATCCCAGCGGCTCAATCACCGGTTCGATGGCTTTACCCAACTGTCCGGCATAACTGTATTCGATGCGCTCTTTCGGAGTGAGCTGTTCTGCATGTTCCGGCTTGGGAAACGACGCCAAAAACCACAATACAATGGAGATGGCCAGAATAATACTTCCGGCAGTCGTCAGAAAAGATTTTCCGCGATCATACATTTGCCAGAAAAGTGAGCTGAGCAATGGTACCCGGTACGGCGGGAGTTCCATCATCATAATTTGTTTTGATCGGGGCGGATAGAGCTTTTTAAAGATAAGCGCCACAAAAATGGCCGTAAACATGCCTAAAAAATAGATGCCAGTGAAAACCAACCCCTGCAGGGAGAGAAATCCAAACACCAGTGTGTTGGGAATAAACGCCGCGATCAGCAGGGTGTAAACGGGCAGACGTGCGCTGCAGCTCATCAGCGGAATCAGCAAGATGGTGACGATGCGGGTGCGCTGGTCGTCGATGGTGCGGGCGGCGATGATGCCGGGAATGGCGCAGGCAAATCCGCTCAGCAGCGGCAGCACCGAACGCCCGTGTAGTCCCAGTCGGCTTAACAGCCGGTCCATCATAAACGCCATCCGCGACATATAGCCGCTGTCTTCCAGTAACCCTAGGAAAAAGATGAGAATGATGATTTGCGGAAAAAAGATCAGAATGCTGCCCACACCCGCGATGATGCCGTCGATCACCAAACTCTTAAGTAACCCGTCAGGAAGTAACTGATGCGCCTGTGTTGCCAGCCAATTGTTGCCCTCCTGAATCCATTCCATGGGATACTGCGTCCAGCTAAAGATGGCGTTAAAAATAAATAACAGTACGGCCACCATCAGTACCGGCCCCAGGATACGGTGGGTGAGAATCAAGTCGATTTTTTCGCTCAGCGACTGTTTTTTTACGTCCTCATGGGAGATCAGTTCTGTTAAATAAAGATCGATGAACCCATAGCGGGCGGATTGTTCCAGCGTGCGGAAAGGGATATCCCGTTTGATAAATTCTTCTTTGGTGCGGGTTAAAAGACGCTGTAATTCTTCGATTTCCGTATAATCGAGGTAAGCGGTCAGATAATTGATGTATCCTTTGTCGCTCAGCAACCGTAGGGCTTCGATCAAAGGGTCGTGTTGTAGACGGTCGAATCTTTTCCCCAGGAAGTTGATCAGCGGTTGCAGAATTTCCCGAAAACGGTCGATTTCCACCAGCCGCGGCGGCGCATTGCGCAGGACCAGTCCGTCCGGTATTTGTTCAATGGTGTGAATGAGTTCTGCGATACCCTGCCCCTGTTTGGCAGAGGTGGGAATGACCGCCCAGGCCCGCAGACGTTCTTTTAATCCCTCCACATCAATGTGGATGCCCTGTTTTTCCACTTCGTCCCACATATTCAGAGCAATGACGGTTGGAATATTCCAGTCCAGGATTTGTAACGCAAGGTAGATATTTCGGGTCAGGTTGGTGGCGTCCAGTACCACAATGACCGCTCGTGGTCGATTTTCTGGTTTGCGCCAGCTTTGGACCGTGTCGGCCACGATCTTCTCATCAATGCTCTTGGCGTTCAAACTATAAGTGCCCGGAAGGTCCCGAACGAGTATCTTTCGTCCCTTAAGCCATCCGGATTTCTTTTCTACAGTAATACCGGGATAGTTGCCTACTTTATGATGCAGACCGGTCAGGCGGTTGAATAGTGCAGTTTTACCGCAATTGGGATTGCCTACAATGGCCACCCATGGTGCATCAGAAGTTGGTGGATTGGATTTTTTTTCGGAAGGCATACCGCTATTTTTCAAACTGATCGCCCCTGTGTCTTCGTCGAACACGAATTCTGCGGGCTAAGTTTTTTCGGAGGGAAAGGTAGTAGCCGCGGACTTTGATTTCCATAGGATCGCCCAACGGCGCATATTTAATGACCCGGATAGGCGTACCGTCGCTTAAACCCAGTTCCCGGAGTCGTTCGCCGCCGGAGCTTTCATCGCTCATTCCGCTGATGGTGGCTTCTTCTCCGGGGCGTAAGTCTGCCAACCGGAGTTCATGATCGTTTGGATTTATCAAATGCTGTTTTCTTCTTCTACCC
>CAZJNP010000312.1:0-4142 GCA_964547355.1 uncultured Calditrichaceae bacterium | reverse complement strand
GTGCATGATTTCATCCAACAGGCCCATCGCATACAGGTCGGCGGCGGATACTTTTTCCTCTTTGGAACGGCCCTGATTCAAACGGTCGGCAAAAAGATGGGCGTCGTAAAAATTCGAAAATATGACGTCTCCGGTCAGAGAAAACAGGGTTTCTTCAAAATCGTATTTTTCTCGGGCACGGCGGGAAATGTGAAATTCAAACGTCGGTTCGGCAGTTTGATGACGCGCGCTTTTCATGGCTCCTCGTAATTTTTCAATTGTTTTTTTAGAAATTAACGGCTGAGCACATAGATTGCAATTTTAGATTCAGACAAAGTTGTGAGGGAAAAAAATATAAGAGAACAGGGTTTAATCGGCACTTCCCGATCCCTTATTTCCTTTATACTTTAAAACGAGGATGAATTATATCGTCTGCCCTGAGGCTGTCTATTTTTCCTGCTCCTGCTCATACTCCTACTCCTTTTCCCTGCTTCGCAGAGAGCCTTCCGCAATTAGTTGCGTTGTTTGCGGAAAAATAGCAGATGGTATTCCAGCGCGTTAACCCAGTAATCCCAACTGTGTCCGCCCGGTCGTTCCACATAATCGTGATCAACTTTGGCCGCCAGTAATTTATGGTGTAAAGCGCGGTTGTTATCAATAAAAATATCCTTTACACCGCAGTCCACCAGCAAGTACAGTTTGGCTTTTTTTATCTGAGCGATCATATTCACCACCGAGTTTTCATGCCACCGGTCGGAATATTTTTCATACGGCCCCAGCTTTAAGGCAATTTCCCATTTTTTAGTGGAATAGGTTAAATCCACGCCCCCGCTCATACTGGCGGCTGCGTAAAAAAGCTGCGGATGGCGCGCAGCCAGATACAATGCCCCCTGCCCGCCCATGCTCAGTCCGGTAATGGCTCTGCCGTTTTTCCCTTTGATCGTACGGTATTTTTTGTCCACAAACGGGATCACCTCATTAATGATATGCGTTTCGTACCGGCTGGCAGGATCCAGCGGGCTGTCCAGGTACCAGCTATTGTATCCGCCGTCCGGACAGACCAGGATGAACCCGTAGCGATCAGCAAGGGGTCGTAAGTCCAGATGTTTTGGCCAGTCCCGGTAACTGCCGCTGTATCCGTGCAGCAAATAGACCACCGGGAAACCCTCATTACCTTCCTGGTAGGCGTCCGGCAGCACAATGACCGCCGAAATGGTTTTGTGCATGGAAGGGCTTGCAATACGCAGCGTGTCCAGCTGCGCCGCCGTCGTTATTTGCCACAGTAAGATTACAATTAAAAGAGGAAAAATCGCTTTAAACTTTTTCATCTTCCTTTTCCTTTACCGATACGTTTTATGATTTCGCTTAACGTAAGAGAAGCATCCGTCTTGTTTGACCCTGACTGTCGATTTTAATCTGGTAAAAATACATTCCGCTGGCCAAACGTGCAACCTGATCGGAAGGCAATAGAAAAAAATGGTGACCGGTCACTCTGCGTCCCAGCGATTTATCCAGCACCTTTTGCCCCAGCGCGTTATACAAAACAAATCGCACCTGGCCTTCCCGATTGAGTGTGAACGGAATAACCGTTGTTTCATTAAAGGGATTGGGATAATTGGGGGCAAGCTGCACCACACTTTGGGTAGCAGCGGAATCTGTTTCCAGCTGAGCTAATTTGACCACATTAATTTCGCTCCAATAACAAACAGGAGAGGAGTGCACGCCCAGTATATATAGATTCGCCGAAGAAGATACGGCCATAAAAGCGGTCCTCATACTAAAACGATTTTCGCTTCTATAGTCATAACTCCATTTCTGATCGCCGTCCGGCGTGATTTTAATATATCGTTGATAATATCCATAACTCCCTGCCAAATACAGATTCTCCCTGGCATCAAAAGCACCTTTGCTCACCAGGTAATCAAAATCAAGACGCCATTCCTCGCTCCCATCCGGCGAGACCTTAAACAACTTCATACCTCCCGGATAGCTGAAATAGGTGGCGTACGCTTCATTTTTCGGACTGATAAATAATCTGTTAAATTCCGATTTGCCTGCGTCTTCCGGAGGCTTAAACGTCCAGAGAAGCTCTCCGTTTGGTGCTATTTTCAAAAGTTCCTCCACAACTTCTGGAGGTTTATCATATCTCAACAAAAGGTAGTTATTCCCTAAAAGGTCGGTTGATACTGTGCGCATTTCCAGATTAATCGCTTCCGGATATACGAACTCTTTTTGCCAGATCAGGCTGGCTCCTTTATCGTATTTATAAACCATTAACCGACCAGGGTTATAATCCGTATAAGCGATCAGAACGTTTCCGTGATGATCTATCCAGGCCTTGGTACCTGTGTATTCCTCTTGTGTGGATAAAACCTGTTGATTCGTTATCTGGCCGGATTCATCTAGTGTTATTAAATACCAGTCGCTTGTATCATTGTGGTATCTAACTCTATGAACTAACAAAGTAACGCCGTCACCCTGTCCCACGTATAAACGAACAGTATAACCTTCTCCTTCGTATCCGATCGTTGAGGCGTCAAATTGTTGCAACCAGATTTTTTCTCCATCTGGAGAATATTTTACAAGAAAAAATCCGTCCTGATAAGTGGGCACGCTTATCACATACAAATTCTCTTCTCCATCCAGTCTTATCTGTCGAATATAATCAAACGTGCTGTCCAGAACGGCCCAAGCCATTTCGCCATTCGCATGATACTTTAGGACGCCATAACGACCCGGTTCGTGCACGCTAATATAAATATCTTCCGTTTGGGAAACGATCAATCCTGCCGGCGTCATTAAAATACCGCCGGCCTGCCCGGCTTCAGCGCGCCACAGCATATTGCCTTCCAGGTCAAATTTGATGATTGCCAGTTCGCTGGATAAATAGTCCGGTCTGTAATTTCCTGTTATAACAAATGCGTCCGCTTGCGGAAGAACCCCTTTCGGCCACAACTGTCCCGAATTATAAAGCACGCCCGTGGTTTCGCCTTTTATGGTTCCTGCGCTATCTACCCGGATAAATGAATAATCCATCGGGGCGTAATGGTCCCAATGAAAGATTCCCAGCATTTCATAGGAATCATAGAAAAAAAGCGCCGAACTATAAAAGGAATCTTCAATCAACGCTTTATCCCAGCTTAAACGGCCGTCGGAAAGAATCTTCATAAGATGCAAAAAAGTGTGAGAATTTTCATCTTTCACGGTCAGTGCAAGATAAACATTGCCGTCCGGATCCTGAAGCGCCTGTCCCAGCTCCATAATTGTTTGACCTTCAATCTCAATCTTCCGATCCCAAATCGGCTGAACGAGAGAATCACATTTGGCTATTAAAACAAAATTGGAAACCGAGCCAAGGGAATCTTCAATATTGTAGATTCCCGTTAATGTCATATCTCCTTTATTGTCCATAAAGAAAAAATACGGTGTAAAGATATCTAAATGCTCCGTCATAGAAAAAGGCTTCTGCCAAAGGACATTACCAAATGCATCTAATTTTAAAATGTCTGGTTCCCTGTTCTTGTTCACATACTTATCAATAAAAATATACAATTCGCCTTTGCGGTTTACTTTCGCACTTCCCGGTTCTTGTTGGTAATTGCTTATCGCCCATGTCGTTTCCCATTGCACCTGACCGTCAGGCCGGATTTTGTAAATCAGGAGATTCTTTTCTGTGTTGTTGTAATAGGTACCTATTAAAAATATGTTTCCCGAGAGGTCCGAAATAACCGTGTTAAGCCTATCGTCGTGATTTGTGCCATAATAATCATCCGTTAATAATTGCCCCTGGGGGCTGTATTTCAACACTACGAAATCCCAGCCGCTGTTTTGGCGGGTGCTCATACCCGCGACCAGCACATTACCGTCCGGATCCAAAAAAATGCTCCCGGCTCGGTCGTTACCTCCCAAAGGTCCGTTAAACACCCGTTGCCATTCCACTTGACCGTTTGCGTCGTATTTAACCGTTAAAATATTTTCGCCGCTCAGAGCCTGGGCCGTGGTGGCTACCACATAGACATTGCCTTCCGCATCAGCAACGCGGCCTTTCAGTTCATTTGCTTTAAAATCCAGTTCCGGTGGAACAAACACCTTTTCCCACTCCAGCGCCGGGCCGTTCCCGATCCCTGGCAAGGAAGGCACGCCAAGTGGTACTGCGTGTTGCG
>CAZJNP010000311.1:0-4155 GCA_964547355.1 uncultured Calditrichaceae bacterium | reverse complement strand
GTTAAGTGTTACTATATATAGAAACACTTAAGGAGCTTAATTTTTGTCCGAGAATCTGAATCAGATTTATCACTATCTGGCGTTGCTGCAAAATGAAGATGAGATCCGCAGGTTTTTTGAGAGTATGTTTACTCCCGGCGAATTAACCGATCTGGATTCGCGATGGCAAATCGTAAAGATGTTAGATGCAGGCATTTCACAGCGTCGCATCGCCCGGGAACTGCATGTCAGCTTGTGTAAAATCACCCGCGGTTCCAAGGAATTGAAAAAAGACAATTCGGTGTTAAAAAATGCAATCCGGCAATTTAGGAAATAGACAACATCATTAACTTAAGGAGGATTCAATGTCAAGAGTGAAGGTATTTTTGAACGAAGATGAAGTTCCGCGGCAATGGTATAATCTAGCTCCGGATTTACCCACGCCCATGCAACCGCCGCTTGGTCCGGACGGAAAGCCCATTTCACCGGATATGCTGGCTCCGGTGTTTCCGATGAATTTAATCGAACAGGAAGTGAGCCAGGAACGTTGGGTGGATATTCCGGAAGAAGTGCTGCAGCTGTTGTATCGCTGGCGTCCTTCGCCGCTGCATCGCGCCTACGCGTTGGAAAAAGCGTTGGGAACGCCGGCACGTATTTATTACAAGAACGAGAGCGTTTCGCCCCCGGGCAGTCATAAACCAAATACAGCCGTTCCCCAGGCCTGGTACAACAAACAATTTGGCATTAAAAAATTGACCACAGAAACCGGCGCCGGTCAGTGGGGTAGCGCGCTTTCCTTTGCCGGTGCGCTGGTGGGGTTGGAAATTAAAGTATATATGGTACGCATCAGTTTTGACCAGAAGCCGTACCGCAAAGTAATGATGGAAACATGGGGCGGCAAGTGCGTGCCGAGTCCAAGCGATCAAACACAGGCCGGACGCGATATTTTAGCCAAATTCCCGGATACGCCGGGCAGTCTTGGCATTGCCATCAGCGAAGCGATTGAGGAAGCGGTAACCGACAAGAGCGGAACGACCCGTTACGCCCTGGGCAGCGTGCTTAATCATGTCATGCTGCATCAGACCATTATCGGCCTGGAGGCAAAAAAGCAGCTGGAAAAGATCGGTGAGAAAAAAGTAGACGTGGTGATCGGTTGCGCAGGCGGCGGAAGCAATTTTGCCGGATTGGCGTTTCCGTTTGTATATGACAAGATTAACGGTGCGGAAATCGACATTATCCCTGTGGAACCGGCCTCCTGCCCCACCATGACCCGGGCGCCGTTTGTGTATGACTTCGGCGATACGGCCATGATGACGCCCATGATGCCCATGCATTCCTTAGGCCACGGATTCATTCCACCGCCCATACACGCCGGTGGTTTACGGTATCACGGAATCGCACCGCTTGTCAGCGCGGCCATTAACGACGGTTTGGTTACGCCCAGAGCGCTGCATCAGCTGGAATGCTACGAATCCGCGGTAACTTTTGCCCGCACCGAAGGCATTATCGTTGCCCCGGAAACCAGCCACGCCGTTGCAGCCGCTATCCAGGAGGCGAAGAAAGCCAAAGAAGAAGGCAAAGAAAAGGTGATCCTCTTTAACCTGAGCGGCCACGGTCTGATGGACCTGGTGGGCTATCAAAAGTATTTTGCAGGAGAACTGATAGATTACGCGCTTCCGGATGAAGAACTGCAAAAATCTCTGAAAAGCATCGAAGGCCTGCCCAAACCGGCTCAGGCTTAAGAGTTATAAGGAACAAACAATTCCGCAGATACTTTCTTCTGCGGGATTGTTTCTTTTTGATTTAGTCGAGGAATGATTTTATGATAGATCAGTACGATCACGAGGAAATTTACTGTCGCAAATTAGGACACCACCTGCGCTTTAGTTACTGCCGAACCGAACATAACGGCAAACCCTGTCCTTTGATTTTCGATTGCTGGTATGAGCGGATCGCCATCGGCGATTACATGCGGGAGCACTTTGATCCTGAAGAAGTAGATTATTTCACGCGGCCGTCCAAGAACAGGGTGTTGTCTCTGGTGGAACTCATTCAGCAAGCACAACAACGCAACGAAGAAAAATAAACCTCCCCGACCGATCAAAAGGCCGGGAAGGTTTTTTTACTTTACTTGTTATTTAATATTTTTTCGATCTCGTCAATAATTTTATTCATTTTTTCCATAGCCATATCAAACGGAACAGGAGTGGTCATATCCACGCCGATGCTTTTAAGGATGGGAATGGGATAATCGGAGCCTCCGGCGCTCAGGAAATTCGTGATGTATTTATCGCGCATGGTTGGACCTTCGGTTAAGATTTTTTCCGCCACGGCGTTGGCCGCGCATAAAGAGGTGGCGTATTGGAACACGTAAAAGTTATAGTAAAAATGCGGAATGTAAGCCCATTCGATGGCGTACAGGTCTTCGATTTTTGTCACGCCTTCGTCGGCGCCATAATATTTTTTCAGAATATCCAGATAAATATTGCTAAGTTTCTCACCGGTCAGGGCCTCTCCTTTTTCGGCAAGTTCATGAATTTTTAACTCAAATTCCGCGAATTGCGTTTGACGGAACAGGGTAGTGCGGAAAGTTTCCAGCTGACTGCCCAGGAGCGAAAGGCGTTTTTGCGGGTCTTTGGTGTGTTTTAACATGTAATCGATCAGCAGCGTTTCGTTGGTAATGGAAGCCACTTCCGCCAGAAAAATCGGATAATGGGCGTTCACAAAAGGCTGATTTTTATTGGAGAAATAGCTATGCATGGTATGACCCAATTCATGAGCCAGCGTGCTGACATCGTCATATTTACCGTTGAAGTTCATCAGAATATAAGGGTGCACATCATAAGCACTGCCGGAAGAGTAAGCGCCGGAACGCTTGCCGGTGTTGGGAAACATGTCGATCCAGCGGTTGTTAAACGCTTCATCCAGGACGGACACATATTTGGGGCCCAGCGGCGAAAGAGCTTGTTTGATTAAATCTTCCGCTTCTTCCACGGAATAGGACATATCCACTTTTTTTACCAGTGAAGGATACATATCGTAATAATGCAGCTCGTCCACGCCCAGCATACGTTTGCGCAGTTTGAGATAGCGGTGTAAAACCGGCAGGTTGCGATGTACCGTTTCGATCAGGTTCATATAAACAGAGGTAGGAACGTTGTTGGCATCCAGGGCGCTTTCTAGGCAGGAATTGTATTTCCGCACGTTTTTGTAGAACATATCCTTTTTTACCTGTCCGTACAGCTCGGTGCCAAAGGTGCGTTCGTACTTTTTGTAAGCGTTCCAGAATTCTTCAAAAACTTTAATTCTTAAATTCCGGTCGGAATCGGCCCGGTACAGGGTGTAGGCTGCGTCATCCAATCGGACTTTTTTACCGTCTTCCAAAGTAATTTCCGGGCGCGGCATATCGGCGTTTTTGAATACGCCGTAAATGTCGTACGGTGTGTCGGTCATAATTCCGGCATCGGCGATGATTTTTTCTTCGGCCGGTGACAAGGTGTGCGCTTTGCGCCGCAGGATGTCGTCAATGTAATGGGCGTATTTTTTTAGCGCGGGCTTGTCTTTCATAAATTTTTCGATGGTTTTTTCATCCATTGATAAAATTTCCGGTTCGATGAAAGCCGAGGCCGAGCTTAATTTGGTGCCTAACTGTCCGATCTCCTGGGTCATGGCTAAGGGGCCGGACTGCCGGATATCCTGATCGGAAAGCTTGCCGGCATAGGAAGACAGCCGTAAATATTCTTTAAAAACGTTGGATGAGAATTCCAGACACTCGAACAACTGATCGGCGGATTGGTTGAGTTTGCCTTTGTAGGTTTCGATTTTCGGGATCAGCTTTCCCAGTTCGGCTTTTTTGGCTTTCCATTCCTCAGGACTTTTGTACAGGTCGGTTAAATCCCATTTGTATTTATTGGGAATCTGGTCGCGGGTTTCGTACGTATCTCCGGCGTTGACCAATTGCAAAGAAAAAAGCAATAGCATAACGAATACTCCGATGGTTGATTTCATAGCAACTCCTTTAAGTTTATGATTGTTGTTAATAGATTTTTATGACCAGAGAGAACCGGTCCGGCAAAAGAAAAGATACAAAAATTTACCACAAAATACGACCAAATTCATCGATCAAAAAATATTTTTTGCAATTAGATTTGAGTTCAATCGCAGGAGGATTTCTAT
>CAZJNP010000310.1:0-4161 GCA_964547355.1 uncultured Calditrichaceae bacterium | reverse complement strand
ATGTAAGAGTCCAGACAACATTGTAAACTTCTGACAATTCCTTTCCGGTAACGGATTCTATTCCCTGCGTTGACGTTTTGCAGGAAAACACAGCAAGTAAAAATGAACTGATTAGAAAAACGAACCGGAGTTTCATGATCGATCTCCTCATAAATTATGCATCGCATTTTTTACAAATTCACATATAAAGACGATCACGAGGTGTAAAATTTTTTAAAATAGATTCAGTATATGACCGTTAGTACTAATAAGTTTAATCATCTGGAAAGCTCAAAGCAAACCCATTTAAAATATCTATCTGCCGGAACAATTTTTTGCTTTTCTGTTAGAAAAACGCTTTAGGCTCAACGCGTAATCTTCGTAAATGGGATCGTCGTATTTTTCATGGCACACCAGGCAATAACTCACACGAAAAATCCTTTTGATTTCCTGACGGTTGAAAGGCCGTTCGCCTGAACGCGACATTTTCTGCAAGGGCCGTCCGTCCGTATCCACCATTTGTTCCAGGGCG
Source organism: uncultured Calditrichaceae bacterium (assembly GCA_964547355.1). Lineage (GTDB taxonomy): Bacteria > Calditrichota > Calditrichia > Calditrichales > Calditrichaceae > CAZJNP01. Next base: position 3,650 of record CAZJNP010000310.1, on the reverse strand, counting down.
AACATGCCCAGCCCGGCCGAACCGGAATCATAGGTGGGCGCAAATTCTAAACGCCCGTTCACTAACTGCAATACGCCTTCTCCCAGGCCCATCCGCTTGGGATCGGAATGGCATTCCGTGCAGGAGGCCGTTTGTTTGCGCGTGGCATGTGGATCAAATCCGGCCATGGTCGGCCAGAAATTTTGCCGTTCGACCTCACCTTTTTTGTCAAGCACCGTCAGGTACACCTGGCATCCGGGCGCCATGGGGATGATGCGTCCAAATTGATCCACGCCCAGCGCCGGTTTTTCAAAACGCAAATAGGAACGGAATTCCTGCCACTTTCCCTCGGTCTCCCGATAGGTTATTTTATCCATTTGTTTCTGATTGGGGTCGTACACATCATGGCAGCCGTAACACTGGGGCGTGTACGCGGCGTGGCAGGCCTGGCAGGACAACCGTTCATGACCGTTCAAAGCGCATGCAGCGGTATTATTTATCTGCTTAATTTCTCTAACACGTCCGTCGGTTTTGCCGATCAACAGCCACCTGCCTTTTTGTCTGCGTACGTTGGCTAAAAAACCGCCGCCCGAGCTGCGCGCCAGCAAGGAGTCCTGGGGAAGGGAAAGAAAGCGGTTCACCTGAATCACCTTCCAAACCAGGTTGGCGCTGTCCGGTTTCGACAGCTTTGCCCGATGGCAGTCTTCGCACCGCACCTGCACCTGATCTTCCAGATGCGCGTGTTTGCGTCCGTCACCCATAACTTCTTCCGCGGTGTGGCAATCGATGCACACCATGCCTGCTTCAAAATGAACATCGCCGGGAATGTGATAATAGAAGCGCCCGCCCGACAGCGTATCCGGGCTGAATCCGCCCTGCGTAAACGGCGTTCCGTAGCCCTCGGATTCAAATTTCCCCTGGTAATTCAAGGCGGTGCGATTGGAACGATTGTGGCACTTTTCGCAGACGGAAATTTCCATCTCCACGGTTAGCCGGGGATGTTCTCCCTTTTGCACGCCGCGCACCAGATGGCAGTCGTTACAGCCCCCTCCGCGGCGACCGATTTCGCCGGGAAAATCATGTTCTTTTTTATTCAAATGGCATCCGGCGCACAGTTTCCGCACATGGGAACTGGCCAGGGAAGTGTCCGGTAAGTTTTGATGAATGTGAATCAGAGAATCGTTTAAAACGCTGCGCTCCTCCCATTGAAAAAGGGTTGCCGCTACCAGACCGGCATTGGTCGCCATGATGGAATTTTTCACATTGTAAGTTAAATCCGGATGGCAGTCGGCCTTACCGCACGTTTTCTCCGCCCAGAAGAGATCCGACGGATTACGCACCATTCCGGCATGGGCGTCGTCTTTAGTTTCGGCCAGCGGATTTCCCAAATGGCAGGCGGCGCAGCCAAAGGTTTGCACGGGATGGGAAGCGCTCATATCCTGCACCTGTTCATGGCAGGTCAGGCAGCGATCCGGACCCTGTTTTAATTCGGCTAAAGATTTGGTCTCCGGCGAGAGAATCAATAGACTCAATAAAAAAACAAAAACCGCGGCTACAAGGATCAAAATGGTTTGCCATTTTACCTCAATAGAAGCTGCCATCCTTCTCCCCTGAAAAACCAACCGACGACGGTTTCAAAAAGATAAAACACTCCGGCCAAGCTCAATGCGTATAATACCGTTTTTTCTTTTTGACGCAGTACAGGCAGCAAGATAAGCAGAACAATGACTGCCTCGGGTAGTAGAATTCCCGCTGCCCATGCAGGCATCCATGAAAGCGCTTCCTGCAGACCTATGAAGTACCAGGGCCCTTTGACCACCGCTGCCGGCGCATCGACTGGCTGCCCGATATGCGCGGGCAGAACCACGGATAAAACAAGCAGCAGAATCAACGTGTAATAAAAACTATAGGTCTCCGCCTTAAAACGGCGTAAGTGGATGTAAGTTAAAATCACTCCCAGAATGCTAAAGGTGGCCACATGGTGCACATAAATCGTGCTCAAGGCTGTATGCTCTGCCACGCTACTCATCAGGAAATGCGTGAGGGTTTTGCCAAACGTTCCAAGAATGCTCATTATCTGAACAAAAATATGCTGTGCGGAGACGCTCTCTTTGCTGCCTATGCTGAGAAATCCGCTGAAAACCACCAGTAGAGAAACAACACCAAGCACAATGAGAATCAGCCATGATTTGAAGACATAGCTGCGGTATTCCTTTTTATACAGATACTCAATCAAGTGTACGCCGGTGGCCAGCAGAAAAATATCCCCGGCATAGGAATGGAAGCTGTGCAAAAGACGACCGATAAACCCTGAACCGACCAGCTGGCTTACGCTGCGGAAAGCCGTTTCCCCAGGTACAAAAACCGGAATCAACAACATGCCGGAGATCAGCGCCAGCTGCAGAGCGCTCAGGGCGATTTCTCCCCAGCCGGGCATCCATAAACGCTTGGCGAATATTTGTTCCGCATTGAAATTCATAATAATAATCTTAATCTGTCTTCTTATTCTAATAATATGACCGGATAAAAAAATGAACCGGATTGTTACAGATTGTTTTAGCAAAACTTCTATCTAATCCATACACATCGGGACCCTGTTTTTTAGACCAGCCCTAACGGCCGTCACATTTTAACATTCGTATGATTTAGTTAAATCAATCGTCAGTAATGCATCCAAACTCATTACAGTTCAATCACCAGCGTTCCTTGTTGCGTTTGTTGGTAAGGTAACCCTCGCATATCTTTTTGTGCCGGCCCGCGAATGTATTTCCCTTGCAGGGTAAAAGTGGAGCCGTGGCAGGGGCATTCGATGTGACCGGATGTCGCATTTTTCTGCAAGGTACATCCCAGATGCGGGCATCTGCGTGAGAGAACCTGCACGTCTTTTTCACTTTTTACGATAAAAAACCCATCCCCCGCATAAAAAGTGTTGTTTAGTTTTTTCAGGGGAATTTCGACCCTCCTCTTTTCTTGAAGAAACCGGTTCAGAAAACGACCGAAAATCATGGCCAGCAGAATCACAATCCCCGACGTGAAAATCTGACCCACGCGTTTTAAAAACGCTCTGCGTTCGAATATGGAAGCCATTAATTTGAATGTATTTTGTACTACAATTTTAAATCGGAAACAAGATACTGAAATACGGAATGCAATGAAATATGCGGTAAAAAAATTGTAGAGCGATTCACCGAATCGCCCTACCTTCTACACATTAATAAATACAAGTCTTCCCTCTCCAACGCCTGTATTATCCTAAAACCGGAACCACTCAGCATATCGGCCAGCCTCTCTACCGGATACATACGATGGGAGTTCACCGGTTTGCTGAATCTGCTGTGCAGTATGTTCAGCTGCTGATGATCCATTAAATGCAAAACCACCGTCAGGCCACCCGGACGGAGCACCCGTTTCAATTCCCTGAACAGGCCGGGTTTATCCTCAAAATGGGGCACTACCTGAAAGCAGAAAACCGTACCAAAGCTATTTTCAGCAAAGGGAAGCCGTGAGCCGTCCCCCTGAACAAAATACAGATTCCGGAATCCGTTCCGTTTTTCCTGAGCCTTTCTCAGCATTTCCCGGGCAATGTCCAGCTCCACAATGGTGTGCGGTTCTGCGGTTTGCTTTTTCAGAAAAGGAATAAGCGCCCCGGTGCCGCTGCCCAAATCCAGTAC
>CAZJNP010000309.1:0-4162 GCA_964547355.1 uncultured Calditrichaceae bacterium | reverse complement strand
AACAAAGAGAGAACGGTTTTTTTCATGGTTATTCTGCTAATTATGGCGATTTTGCCATCGATGGCATTTCTGCCATTCATGGTTATTCTATTATATTATGGTGACACCATAAAGATATGGAGGTAATCACTGGAAGTCAATAAATTTTTAAACAATTTTCAGTTTGAATTTATTAGCTTTAGCAATGAAATTGGCGCAAAATCAGGAAGTGTTTTGATAGGGGGCTTTTTGAATCGTTATTGATTATTATTTCTTTGAAATAAGTAACTTCTATTCGTATAATACTGCTTTTATAATAAAATGTTGGTAAATGGAAGGTAGTTTTTAAAAAAGGCTTAAGTAAAATTTTTTAATAAAAAATAAGTAAAACATTTTATTGTTTTAACATCTTTTTTAGAATAAATGCAACAATACCCAAATAGGAGACCAAGAATGAAAACGATTGCCAGTTTGTTCAGGAACTCACCCTTTTCACCTTTACAATCCCATATGGAGCGGGTGGTGGAATGCGTACATAAAATGGAATCTTTATACGAAGCATATACGCAGGCCGATTACGACCGAATTCTTGAACTGGCTAAGGAAGTTTCCAAACTGGAGCATATGGCGGATTTAACCAAAAACGAGATTCGCAATAATCTGCCACGGGGAATTTTTTTGGCCATTAACCGTGCCGATCTGCTGGACATTTTATCGCTCCAGGATACGATTGCCGATAAGGCGGAAGACACGGCCATTCTATTCACTTTGAAGAAGCTGGAACCGCTGCCGGGTATGCAGGACGATTTAAAGAAGTTCATGGACAAGAATATTCAATGTGTGGACGAGACCCATCAAATTTTACGGCAGCTGGATGAGCTCCTGGAGGTTTCCTTTGGCGGAAAAGAAGCGGAACTGGTCAGTCAGATGGTGGATCAGGTGGCATTTCTGGAACATGAAGTGGACCTGATTCAAGCGGATTTATTGCGGAAGCTGATCGCTCTGGAGGACACATTACCCTACACCAGTTTTTACCTCTGGACGCACCTTTTTCAGACGATGGCCGCCCTCAGCAATACGGCGGAAAAGCTTGCCAATCGAGTGCGAATGATACTTGAAATAAAATAATTGGAAGAATAATATTGCGGTTTCTATGGAGTAGATCATGAGTATAGAGGTTATTTTATTGATTCTGGCGATTGCTTTCGGATTTTACATGGCCTGGAGCATCGGCGCCAACGATGTGGCCAATGCCATGGGCACTTCGGTCGGTTCCGGAGCGCTGACCATAAAGCGGGCGGTCATACTGGCGGCCATTCTGGAATTTTCCGGCGCATTTTTTGTAGGTACGCATGTTTCGGAAACGATTCGCAAGGGCATCGTAAGCCCGGAGCTTTTTCAGGGGCATCCTTTAGATCTGGTTTATGGCATGATCGGAGCACTTTTGGCCGCGGCGATCTGGCTTCAGTTTGCCACCTATTTTGGCTGGCCGGTTTCCACCACCCATTCGATCGTCGGGTCGGTGATTGGTTTTGGCGTCGTGGTGGGCGGTGTTGACGCCGTGGCGTGGTCGAAGGTGGCTTCCATTGTGGCCAGTTGGGTGGTGTCGCCTATACTGAGCGGATCGATTGCTTTTGTCATTTTTACGATTTTGCGGCGCAGGATCTATTACCAGGACAATCCCATCCGGGCGGCCAAGAAGATTGTACCGCCGCTGGTCTTTGTGGTGTTTGTGATTCTGACCTTAGCCATGGCGTTTAAGGGCTTAAAAAATCTTAATCTGGATATGGGGTTTTTGGACGCGCTTAGTATTGCCGTTGTTGTGGGGCTCATCGCCGCAGTGATCAGCCATTTTCTGGTGCGCAGAATCAAAGAGCTGCCAGAGCGTAAGGTGGAAATTTTAAAACAGCCGCCTAATGTAATCAAGAATATGAACAACATCATCAAGCAGCTGGAAAAAACCATGCTGATTGCCAAAGGCAATTTGCAGCATGAACTGGATCATATTCTGTCGCAATTGAAAGCAGCCAACGAATCGGTGAACATACAGGCGCAGCTCCAGCGCAGCAGCACGGAGTTCAACACGGTGCAGCGTATTTTTGTGTATTTGCAGATATTAAGCGCTTCGTTTGTGGCGTTTGCCCACGGCGCCAACGATGTGGCCAATGCGGTGGGACCTTTGGCCGCGGTCGTTTCCATCCTGCAAAACGGCGTGATTGCCATGAAAGCCCAGGTGCCCATGTGGGTGCTGGGTCTGGGGGGCGTCGGAATTATTTTTGGACTGGCCACCTGGGGCTGGCGCGTGATGGAAACCATCGGTAAAAAAATAACGGAATTAACGCCCACGCGCGGTTTTGCGGCTGAATTTGCCGCCGCCACCACCATCGTGATCGCATCGAAATTGGGATTGCCCATCAGCACTACGCATACTTTGGTAGGAGCGGTTTTAGGCGTAGGATTGGCGCGCGGTATCGGGGCACTGAATTTGCGCACCATTTCCGATATTATTGTTTCATGGATTATTACCATTCCTGCGGGTGCAGCCGGAGCGATTTTGTTCTATTATATTCTAAAAGGTATTTTTGGATAACAATTTTGTTAACGGTTCCGTCGCCTCGGGTGATGGAACCGTTATTCTTTTGCCAACCGTATTAAAATCTTTTCAAAAATGTGATCCACTTTTTTATATGGAGCAGTAAAATTATTGGCGATCAAACAAAAAGCCACCCATTCATCTCTCTGATTTTTTAAATAACCAGACAGGCTGCGCACACCGCCGATAAAACCGGATTTGAGATGTACGCGTCCGGCAATAGGGGTTCCTGCTCCAAAGGACTTCATATGACCGGTCTCCCGAGCGCCGCCACCCACGGTTAAAGAACGAAAGAAACTATTAAAATAGGGCGATTTGCGCATTTCCACCAAAAGACGTACCATGGCGTAGGCAGTAATTAGATTATTTCTCGAAAGTCCACTGCCGTCTTCCAATCGCACACCTTTTGTGGGAATGTGGCGTCGTTCAAGAAAGTCTTTCAACACCTGGAGGCCGTTTTCCAGACTGCCAATTTGTTCCGACTCCACAGCCAGCATTCGGGTTAGCTGCTCCGCGTAGAGGTTGACGCTACGTTTGTTTAGCGCGTACACAATGTTCTTGAGCGCAGGAGATTGGGTGTTATGGATCAGTACCGCCTGTTCATAGGATTGCGGCTGTTTTAATTTTTGGGCGCGGCCGGTGATTACGATTCCGGCTTGTTGCAAATACTTGCGGAACGTCTGAACGGTAAACAGGGCAGGGTCCGGGATCGATCCTTTGATGGCAAATTCCGGCGGTCCGGCCGGAACGGTTCCGCGCAATACGGCGGTGTGCTGCCCGGGCGCCCGGTAGATGTAACCGTTGTCTCCGGAGCCGGGTTTGCCGGTGCGCATGTGATTTTCGAAAACCAACCCGGGAATCGGCGGTTCGGTACGCAATAACTTTGCCGGAAGGCCGGTCTTTTTTCCGGGACGGAAATAGATTCGATAAAGATTATCGTGTATGGATAAAGCGCTTACTCCGGCGCCGTAATAATTGCCCAGGTCAACCCAGAACCAGTTGTCCGGAATGGCAATATCGTCAAATAATAAATCGTCCGCATAAAGATTACCGGTGATTTTCTTAATCCCGGCTTCCTTAACTGCGTTTGTCCAGTCTTGCATTAAGGCGTCTAATCCCAAACTGCCGGGCACGGTGGTTGACCCTAAAGTGGGATCGCCGCCGCCCACCACAAAGAGATCGCCGCTCAGCGTGCCGTCCGATTGTAAGGTTCCCTTGTAGTACAGACGGGTGGTGAAACGGAAATCTTCTCCCAAAATATCCAGCGCAGCGGCCGTGGTGAACAGCTTTAACCCGGAGGCGGGAGCCAGACTTTTATTACTTCTGACATTCAACAGCTCTTTACCGGAGTTCAGGTTTACGGCATACGCGCTCCACTGGGCGTGTTCCAGCACCGGATGGTGTTGGAAATTGTTGATCATATCCGACAATGAAGCGTCCCCGGCCCATAAGGGCAGGGCGATAAGCCATGCTAAGAGGGGAAAGAATTTCAAATAGGCCTCCTATCTGTTTTTTAAAAAAACTAACCACGATGTTCCTTATAATGCAAATAAATCCAATGATCTTTCTATCGCTCGACTCTTATTTAAA
>CAZJNP010000308.1:0-4164 GCA_964547355.1 uncultured Calditrichaceae bacterium | reverse complement strand
CTGCATCAACTGGGCGCCTCGTTAACACAAGTTTTGTATTCGGGAGAGATCAATGCATCAGATTTGCTGAGTCAGGCGGAATCGGATCTAAACCGGCTGGCGGAATTGGATAAGGATTTTAAGCCGTTTCTGGAAAATCTGGATCAGGCTCGCGCCTCCATTGAAGAAATCGGTCGTTTTACCGAGGGATACATATCCAACCTGGAATTTAATCCTGAGCGTATGGAATTCATTCACCAACGCATTAACCAGCTTGAGTTTTTGCTAAAAAAGTACCAGAAAACAGATATTCGCGAACTCATCGAGTATCATGAGCAGATCAGGCAGTTACTAGCGGATCAGCAGCAATATGATGAACAAATCCAGGCTCAGGAAATACAAATCGAGGCACTGCGCCAGAAATTGATCGAGAAAGGTCAGACATTATCTGCGCGCAGAATGGAATGGTCTCAAACTTTTCAGGAGCAAATCAGCGCTATTTTGACAAAGATCGGTATGCCCAATGCCAGATTTCGAGTTGGGTTTTCGCTGCGCAAAAAGGAAGGAAGTCCATTTGTCATTAATAACACACCATGCGCACCTACGGCACGGGGATTTGATCAGATTGTGTTTGAATTATCAACCAACACCGGTGAAGATTTTAAACCATTGCACAAGATTGCTTCGGGAGGCGAAATTTCCCGAGTTATGCTTGCGCTGAAATCAATTCTGGCGGAATCCGATCGCATTCCGGTACTGGTTTTCGATGAAATCGATGCCGGTATTTCCGGGAAAACCGCTCAAAGGGTGGGCTACGAAATGTCCCAGTTAGCCCGCTTCCACCAGATCGTTTGTGTCACACACCTGCCACAGATTGCTGCGTTTGCAAGCGCCCACTATAAAGTCCATAAATTTACTGAAGAAAACCGCACTTTTGTCGATGTTCAATATTTGCAGGAACCGGAACGTGTGATGGAAATCGCCGCCTTGTTAGGTGGCGAAGAGGTGTCGGATCATGCCCTGTTAAACGCAAAGCATCTTATTCAGGAATCGAAGGTGCTTTCGTTCTGAAAATGGACACCTTTAGAGCATAACCGGTTAAAATTCTTGCTTTTACACGACGAACTGTTTATTTTCTATTAAATATTAAACCGTTCTCCAAGGAGGACCTATGAAAAAAGCATTTCTGCGCTCAACGTTCACGGATCTTTTCGACGATTCACACCAAACCCGTTATTTCATCAATTTTTTCAGAAGAAAAAAGATTAAGGTGCGTCCCGGCGCGATGGAGCCCGAAAAAGTTAAAGAGCTGGTAAATCGGATCGGAAAAAACAAAAAGGTTAATATTCGACGGGTGGAATTTGATGGTACGCCCGAGGTAGATCCCATCGAAGTGCGCATTATGGATATCCGTGACGATTATTTTACCGGAGAGATTATTAATATTGAGCGAAGCATCAAACAGGAAGCTAACCGCAACGTGATTTACGTGAAAGGTGGGGGCGGGACGATTGATTTTTATTACAACGACGGCGATATCATGAGCATTGAAGAAGACATCGACGAAGAGATTGTGGAAGAAAGAAATGTCGAAGAGTTGGTTCAGATTCTAGATGCTCTGGATCTAAACGAGCTGATTTTAATTAGTTATTATGATCGGACTAAGGGCGGTGTGATAAACGGTTCCGGGAAGTTAACGGCGAAAGATGTGGAGAATAGAACGTTTACTGTGGAACTGAACCAGATAAATGAAATTGAATTGGATAAACCGAAAGTGGTTACATTGGACATGAATAAAGATGCGGTGCTGGATCTGGAGGTGCAACTATAGCTGCTTGATAATGACGCGCGGAAAAATTGCTAAAACCCGTGAATACTGAAAATAAAAAGGCTTAAATCACCTTGTGGGACGATGATTTAAGCCTAAAGAAAATCTCCAGAAGAAATAAACCCCAACATGTTTAATTACTGGATGGCTATTAATGAAAGTAGGCCGTTTATATTCATTATGTTTGAGTGATTGTCTCCAGCATTCCAAATCCTAAATTGTTTAATTGTCCCAAACCGCTATCATAAATTAATTGTAAAATTTCCGGTTCCGCCCTAATTTGGAGCGGCGCCAACACGCCTCGAATGTATTCCTTTAACGTATCCCCGTTCTCCAGCATAATGACTTTTGTGATCTTATTCTTACGTTTGTTTATATAGTCCTGGTCGAACTGAAGATCCAATTTAAGCCGTTTTTTTTGCTTCCCCTGTAAAATTTTATATTTAGTCAGAATATCCCGCTCGATATATTCCAGGTAGTCTTCCTGGTCCGGTAATACATAGCCACCATTAAACTGGTGGGTGTGCAGCGTACGTCCCTTAAATTCCTGACGATAGACCGCAATAGGCGATAAACATGTAAATCGTGCTATGGAAGATTTAAAAGGCGGTGAACAAATAAACCGGACTTGCTTTACCGGGAACCACTTATTGTAAATCTTAACCACTTTTCGGCTTCGTAATTCCCGGGCGATTATGCCTAAAAATTGGTAAAAGGGTGAAGAGATGTACCAGTAAAACTCTTTGGACATGATACCAATTTTAAAGTCCTTTATTTTCCGGTCAGGTATAATCAATTGGGAAAAGGTGTACATGTTAAAGTAATTATCTCTGTTGTCGTAGGAAACCAGAGAATTTAAATAACGCCGGTATTCGAAGGTCAGGTGTTCGATCAAACGTACCAGATGGTAATTTGTGTTAATCGGTAGATAAGTCTGATCATCTGGGTTATTAAAGTAAATTTTTATCCGCATACTCTCGATTCCGCTTTATTAAACTATTTAATTAGATACAATAATTGTGCCATATTAAACTGTTAAAGGGAAAGGGGGACTATCCAATTAATTTTTATAGGGATTAACGGGAGTGAGTTAACAAAACAAAAAAAGCCATAATGGGAAGATATCCTATTATGGCCTATTAAGGTGTGGGAAAAATGCCCAGTCTATGAGGTGAGCGTCTCTTTGATCCTCTGAGCAATTTCCAGAAAAGCTTTAGTCTGTGGTGATTCGGGATTTTTTTCAACAATCGGTATTCCGGTGTCGCCGCCTATGCGGATTTCGGCATCCAGAGGTATTTCACCCAATAGGGTAGTTTCTAATTTTTCACACTCTTTCTTTGCACCACCCGAAGAAAAGATATCTGTCCGTTCTCCGCAGTGCGGGCAGACAAAGTAACTCATGTTTTCCACGATCCCGAGGATAGGCACGTTGACTTTGCGAAACATGTTCACCCCTTTTATCGCATCGATTAAGGCCACGTCCTGTGGGGTAGAAACGATTACTGCACCATCCAAAGCGACGGATTGGGACAGGGTAAGCTGGGCATCGCCGGTGCCCGGGGGCATGTCGAACAGGATGATATCCAGCTCCGGCCAGGCTACATCGTTCATCAACTGTTGCAATGCCCGATGAACCAAAGCACCTCGCCATATCACCGCTTCATTGCTGTCCACCAGAAAACCGAGCGACATCAATTCGACGCCGAATTTTTTTATCGGGTAAATCTTTTTTCCGTCATAATAAGGTTTTTCGGAAACTCCAAGCATCATGGGGATACTCGGGCCATAAATATCCGCATCCAGCAGCCCCACGCTCATACCAACTTTAGCCAGTGCCAAAGCCAGATTGACTGCCACGGTGGATTTTCCAACACCGCCTTTGCCGCTTGCCACCGCCACCTTGTATTTAATTGTTGGCAGAAAGCTGGGCTTGGCTTCTTGCGGCTGGGTGCTGAATTGAGGCGGTGCCTGCGTTTGCACATCCACTTGAATATTGTAACCGGAGAATTTCGTTTTTAGGTGTGTGTCCACATCCTGTTTGATCTTATCTCCGACCGATGTATCAGTGGTTTTAATTAAAAGCTGAACCTCTATGGAATTGTCGCCGGCTTCCACTTTTTGAACGATGCCGAACGAAACAATATCTCTGGTAAAACCCGGGTAATTAACCTCCTTCAGGGCTTCTACCACTTGTTCCTTTGTGGCCATTTGTTACTCCTTCCGTATTTAAATAATGCTTTTAAATCGTTGTCAAGTTAGATGCAAAATTTAAGGAAAAGATAAAATAAAAAGAAAAAATTATTGCCGCACATTTGCAGATCAGGTATTTTGAAAAAAGAATGAATAAAGTTAAAGAA
>CAZJNP010000307.1:0-4167 GCA_964547355.1 uncultured Calditrichaceae bacterium | reverse complement strand
GTGCATACTTTACAACGAATCGTCAGTTGGCAAGAAACCGACTCTTTATATGAATCTTCCAAATCCTGCACCGCATTTTCCATCTCGGAAACAAGTTCTTCTCTATCATAGTGTTTTCCGGCGACCTTAATAATCTTTTTCCGGATCATTTCCGTCAAGTCTTTTATTCTGCCCAGATAGGAACTGATGGCGCTTTGCCAGATGGTGCCCGCCCGAAGCATAATTTCTTCTTCCGTGTCTTTTGGCGTGCCCGGCCTTAACGCCGCCAATCCCATTTCCTTTAAGTTGAATATTTCATTAATCAAATCATAGATCGATTCTAACTCATGAACCACCTTGGGGCCCGTGTCAAAATAAAGCATATTCGCCCGTACTTTCAGATGTTTTTTTACTTGCGTTAACAGCCGGTCGAGCATGTCGTGCTCTGTGCCCATTTCTTTTTTCAGGATATATTCAAAGCGGTTAAGTTGTTTTTGGGTGGAATTAATCGATCGCACCACGTTCATATATTCATTGATTTTATTGTATCCGAGCGATTGAAAAATAATGTCAAAATACGCTTGCACCGTTAATTCCAGCTCCTTGAGGCTTTCGCGCAACCTCAGGGTCTCTGCTAAATAGGTGTTGCGTACTTTTTCCAGGACGTTTTCGTCCATGTGATTTTCCAGAATATTCAGGATTTCCTTAAATATTTTACGTGGCGTGGTGATTTCATTGAGCAGGCCAATGATTTCTTCAATGGGTAAGATGTCCATTGCCAGTTTACGAATCTGGGCATCGCCATCCACATGGCAGCGCGCCATCAGTGTGATGTTGTTAAAATCGGTCAGATCCGCCGCGCTGCGTTTTACAATATTTAATCTTTTCTTTCTGAGTAAGCTTAAGAAGAAATTTCCAACGCTGTTATACTGATCCTTCCTATGATAGGGGGCGTCGCTATTAATTGCGCTGACCGAAATCTTTTGAAGGTCTTCCCGATGCTTTATGATTTCGATTAATTCCGATAAAACACAAAAATGATCCAGATTGTTGGCAAAAGTACCATCGTCCAATGCGGTATTCACAAAGTTACGCAGAACAGCGGCATCCTGGATATTTAACAGGTTGGAAATAGCCTTTCTTACAGTGCGATCCTCATCGGTCATATACTTCAAAATATCACGGATGTTTTGTTGTTCGGCAATGGCCTCAGCCGCCTTGTTAATGGTGGCGATTTTTATGATCTGTTGTTTTCTCTGCTGTAGAATGCGACGACCGATTTCGTAAATCTGCTCATCTTTTCTCCCGTTTCCTCGTTCCTGTAGCAACTTTAAAAACATAATGAGCATTTTCAGGGAAATCGTCGGATTTTGAAGTACCTCGCTCAACACTTCCGGGTCTTCGTCGAACATGAGCAAAATAAAAATGTTCGGCCGGCCTTCATTTCTGGCAAAGGCTTTCCGCTCCCGTTTACCGAAGCCCAAAATATCCTGGTAGCGCCCGACCAGATGCCAGTATTCTGAGTTCCGGGCGGCAGTGCGTACCGCTTCATTTTCGTCATTAGCTAAAAGATTTAAAATAGCCGGGAAATGACAATGCTGCGCGATTTTTATACGCAGTTCGGGTGTTTCCAGCACATCACCGCTTAAATAAATATTTGTGGGGATAGGCGGCGATTTCCTGAAATAGCGTTGCATAATGGTGGTAAAATACTCCAGGTTATTACGAATCGTTCTATGTGGATCCGTTGGTGTCATATTAACTTTCCAGTGCTAACGACAGAGCCGTCGTCAGTTTTAGAATATCCCTGTTTGCCTTCCGGAGACGCTGTACCAGCTCGGATGCCATATTGCGATATACAATCATGCCGATCTCTTTTTCTTTTTCCAAGAATTTTTTTAGCTGCCCTTTGTCCATTTGAATCATCCGGCAAGGTGTTATCGCCCGGATTGAGGCCTCCCTGGGACCATCAACCTCGAACATGGACATCTCGCCAAAAAAGGGATGGTTTTCATGACTTAACCGGATCAACGCCTTTTCCTGCTGGGGTAGAATTTCGTTCACTTGGGGTAAAACAAGCGCTTTGGAAATTTCCACTTTCCCTTCCATCAAAATATAAATTTCCGTTCCCACCGTTCCTTCTTTTAAAATATATTCCTGTTCTTCAAAGCGTCGTTCGGTCATTAAGTTTTTGAACTTCTCAATCTGTGCCGGTGATAAATCTCTGAACATATAAGCGCTTTCCAGCTCTTTGAATGGAATATCCGGTTTCGCTTTTGCCTTTTGATGGGTCATTTTATTTTCTCTCAATGGATAAGTAAAAATCATCTTTTTGAATTACTTGTTCTTTGGGTGGATTAACCACAACCTTCACCTGTTCGTTTGATCCGTCCAATCCGCGGCCGGACTCTTCAAATTTTCTTTTAATAAACGCATCCAGATAAGAATAATCATCACTCATTAGCTCGGAAATTTTGATCGGTTCCGCCACATGCCCCAGACCGAGCAGAATCCCAGAATGCTCCTTCATATAAAATTCTTCCAGGTCGCGGTAGGTTTTCCCGACCAGACTGGCAGGAATCAATCGACGACGTACGGTGTAAGGCGATTTTTCTGAAAATAACTGCTCGAACAATTGAGGTATGCCCGGCGACATGACATGATTGGCCAACAAATATCCGCTATAAGCATCACTGATGATTACTTCGTCTGCTTTAGCTTTTTTTAGATGAGAGATGTTTTCTTTGTCTAATACATGGGCATAAACTTTCAAGTTCGGATTCAGCGCTTTTAAAGACAACGTCGCCAAAATAGTACGTTCATCACTGGCCGGAATAGCCGGAGAGCTGTTATCCGGAAGCACAATTGCGGCGGATGCACTTTTAATGTTCGCGCGTTTCAGAATATTTTCTCTGGTATAGTCGCCGCGGACAAATCTGATCTGCAACTTATTAAAGCGGCCTAAAAGATCTGCCACTTCATCTTCGGAAAGATGATTGACCAACACCACCGGACGCCGGCCGGCGGTCTCCCGTTCCAGAGTATCCAAAATCTGTTCACCCTGGGCATTCCATCCGCAAATTAGCAGATGGTCTTTGAATTTAATCTCTTCCAAACCTTTGCCCTCTCTGATTTTTCGCGCTACAAAAACTGAAGAAATTGTGGCGGTTATTACCGATAACAAAGCGATCCCCAATAACATAATGGTTACGGCAATTAAACGGCCGGCGGTAGTTTCTGGCACTTTGTCTCCGTATCCTACGGTTGATATGGTCACAAATACCCACCAAACCGAATCACCGAAAGAACGAAACTGCGGATTTACGGTGCCCTCTAAAAAGGCGATTAAAACCGCAGAAATTAAGGTAATCATCAAAATCCACATCCCCGCCCTGATAGCCGGATTGGATCTCAAGATTTCCATGAATCTTACTTTCTTCACCTTTCGCTCCGTTACCCTTTTCGCGAACATTCATATTCGGTTAAAAATATAAAACCTTAAAAAGGTGCACTTTGCCCACCTTAATATTTGACACAATATCCAAATTAACCATTTTATGCCTGGAGGCAATGATTTATTTTTTTTGACTGGATATCCCCTACAATGCTCTGTCAAATTCCTGAATTCACTTGATAATAAAGGACCAAATGGGCATTAAAGCATGAAAATAAAGAGAGCTCCGGTTTAGGCTTATGTGGTTTTAAAAAAATTTTATAGCCCGATGAAATCTGGACTGGTTTCCTTATAATACGAATGGCTGTAAAATGGTTCCTCTTTTTCCTGTATTTGCAGAGTTAATGGTTTTAAAGGTAAACGGATTCAGAGCCGGCGTCCTCCGCTCCGGAGGAGCGCAATATGTGTAGCTCTGCGCGAAGCGCAGGGGGGCAAAGGCACGTCCCTCAATCACAACCTTGGAAGGGTGGAATAAGAAAATCCCTCGGTGGAATTCCGATTTTCAACCATTCTATTTCTATTCTTCGTACTCGTTTTTTGTTAAACCCTGTCAGGGTATCTTATGCGGGCAATCTTTTTCCCCCGGAGCGCTGCACCGGGTTATTCAAATAGCGCCCCTGCGGGGCTATTTTGCTTGCTGCGAAAGTTTGTTACCCAGTTACTTGGTTGTTGTGTTACTGGGTTATTGGAAAAGCGGGAGGAATTGCTAATTCCTCACCACATCCTTTTGAAGT
>CAZJNP010000306.1:0-4202 GCA_964547355.1 uncultured Calditrichaceae bacterium | reverse complement strand
CAATGCGTTCAATACGGAAGAAGCGGTGCAGCGCAAAGCCATGCAAAGCATCGAACAGATAGAATTATTTCTTAATACGGGAAAATTTAAGTGGCATGTGCCGGATGAGTAAACAAAAAGGTTATGATCATCCGAGCTTATTTGCCTTTAATTCAGGATACGTTAAATTTAAACACAGCGGAGCGATTTCGAATTGAATTTCAAGTGGAAAACATGATCCTCCGGGTGAATCTTAAATTTGATTTTTTTGGTAAAAACCATGGATTGTAAAGCGATTCAATCATTATTAACCAATCCCTTACTCGGCAATCAATTGCATTGTTTGGAGACGGTAGATTCCACCAACACCTATCTCCTGAAGCTTGCGCAGGACGGTGCACCGGAGGGAACCGTGGTCATAGCAGATTATCAGACCAGCGGAAGGGGACAGCAAGACCGGGAGTGGTACGCCACGCGGGATAAAAATCTGCTGTTTAGCGTTTTATTACGCCCGGAACTTTCCATTGATTATGTCCGGAAAATCACATTAGCCGTTGGGTATTATTTAGCGGAAAGCATCGAGTCCTATTTTTCCAAACACGGTTTACCGCAAATCCGCATCGATTTAAAATGGCCGAACGATTTACTGATCGATGGGAAAAAAGTGGCCGGAATTCTGGTGGAATCCATTTTAAAGGATAAAAAAATCATTGCCCTGGCCGTAGGCTGCGGTATCAATGTGAATATGACGCCCGAGGAGTTACCCGAGGCTTTACGCGGAAAGGCAACAAGTCTGGCTCCGCTTGCCGGGCAGGAAATAAATCGCGAAGAATTGTTAACCCTCTTTCTGAACCGGTTTGAAGAAGCCTATGAAAGGTTGGAACGCACCTATTATCAGAACGTGGTGCATCTGTGGAAAACGCGCTGTCGGCAGTTTAACAAATCTGTGGTTATTCGCACCCCTGACGGAGAAGAAAAAGCCATCTTCCATGACGTAAATGAAGATGGATATTTGGTCTATAAAAATAGTAGCGGAAAACTGAAAAAATTGGTGAGCGGCGAAATTATATGTTCATAGCCATCGACGTGGGCAACACCCATACTGTGGTTGGGTTATTCAATGGAAAAGAACTGGTCAATCACTGGCGGATCACTTCCGATCTGGCGCGCACGGAAGATGAAATCGGCGTGGTTATGCATTATCTGTTTCATAATGAAGGTTACCAGACCGAACATCTGAGCGGTGCATGCATTTCATCGGTAGTGCCGGACTTAACCCCCATTTACACCATGATGTGCCGGAGGTACCTGAAAGTTGATCCGCTGATTATTGATACCACTTTGAATTTTAATATGAAAATCAAATACCGTGAACCCAAAATGGTTGGTGCGGACCGGATATGTAACGCGGTGGCCGGGAAAGAAAAATACGGCGTTCCTTTGATTATTCTCGATTTCGGAACGGCCACCACCTTCGATTGTGTGGATGCCAACGGGGACTATCTGGGGGGCGTCATTGCTCCCGGATTGTACACATCCATTGAAGCGCTGCATCGCAAAACAGCCAAACTGCCGCGGGTAGAGCTCAATTTCCCTGAAAATATTATCGGTCAGACCACATATGAGAGCATTAACAGCGGGATTATGTTTGGTGCCGTTTTTATGGTGGAAGGAATGACCCGCCGGTTAAAGGAGGAATTAGGCGCCGCCACTCAGGTAGTGGCTACCGGCGGCCTGGCTAAAAAAATCGCAAAACGCACGAACGTAATTCAGTATGTGGATCCCTTTCTCAGCCTGGAAGGGATTGCTGCCATTTACCATATGAATAAACCAGCGGACAGGTAACCAAATGATTTACAAAGAAAAAATATTGGTACTGCACAGAAATTCAGTGATACAGGAACGCATCGCAGAGCATCTTCGGGGTAATGGGTTTGCGGTTATCGTGGCAAGTAACGTGGATAATTCTCTGAATCTGGCGAAAAGCATGAAACCGGATTTGATTTTATGGGGCGAATCGCTCACCGCCCATTCCAAAAGCATTTTACGCAGAATTAAAGAGAGCCGGTTTGGACAAAATACGCCGGTAATCGCTTTACTGCCTGACCTGGAGTTATTCGACCGGATAGAAATCGACAAACTGGGCATTAATGATGTGATGGACCTCAGTCCCAATCTATCCGATCTGAAGATCAAAGTACGTTTCCATCTTTCCAACCGCAAGCGCATCCAGGCGTTAATGAATGAGATCAGCAGGCTTAAAGACCTGGGGGAACTGCAGTACAATCTGATCCGCGTAAACGACCTCACTAGGTTGTGTGAACTGGTGAACGATCATATTTTTAGCGAAATTCAGCCGGATTCCCTGATTAATCTGATTTTCAACATCGGGAAAACGGATTTTGATTACCAGCGCTTAATAACCGCAGACCCCTCGGAAGAGGAAGCCCGGGAATCGTTTTTCCAGACCGGACTATGGAAAAAAATTTTTATGAAAAACCCGGGATTGGAATCCGGCCGGATTGTGGATTCCTATGTTCTTGATTTTTTTGGCACAGTTGGATTGGAATCCGATATTTACTATCAGTTTCCTGTGCGTTCTTCCAATCAATTGCTGGGCGTGCTGGTCATTGGCGTGCGCGGCGAGCGGGAATTACCTAAAGACATCATCCGCCATCTGGATATGCTGGCCACATCACTGGGGCAGCGCATTGCACATATCCGTCAGATTTTTAATCGCAGTCATGTGATTAAAGAAGAAACCTCGGAAATCCAGTACCTGTTCCAGCATTTGAATGAGGATGAAATATCCCATTATCTCAGCCAGCAATTGCTCCAGCAACTCAAGTCGGATGTGGTGCTGTATTTTAATTACAATGAAGGGTTCCGATTTTTATATCCCCAATATTGTTACAAAGCCGAAAAAGACAAAAATCTGTTTGAAGACGAAAAGCCGCCGGTGCTGATGCTAAAGGATTATCCCAGTTTCGAGGAGTTCATCGAGACGCGCCGCCCAAGCATGCATTTTAATCTGGACGAGCAGCCGCGAAAGGATATTCAGCATTTGGCCCAGTTAGCCGGAGAAACCTACAAATCTCTGGTCCTATTTAACGTCAGCGTCGGTAACGATATCAAAGGGTTCTTTCTGGTCGGCAACAAGGAAAGCATCAAACGTTTCACCAATGCCGAAATCAATGAAGCGGAAAAGCTGATTTTTAGAGCGACCAACATTTTGGTGGAAAGCCGGATTGTGCGTCAGGCACAAAAGACGCTAAAACAGCTGGATCGCATCTTTGAATTGGGTAAAAATCTGACCCTTGATATCGATATCAATGAACTGTTACAGAAAATTGCCGGATCCATCCGCAGAACTCTGGGTTGGAACGTGGTGATTTTGAACCGGAAGAACCAGTTTACCGACGCTTATGAAAACGTGGCGGTACTCGGTATTAAAAATGAAGAATATGAAAAAGACAAGGCCAAGCATTTTCAGCAACGGTACGAGTCCCTGCGTACCCATTGCTTTAAAATCAGCAATTCTTATTTTTGCGATCATGAAATGATCGACGAAATTCCCGACGAGCAGGACCAAAAGCGTTTTCTTAAATCCATCGGCAAAGAATGGAACGATGAAGACTGGTTGATCGTCCCGATTCTAAGCCGCGGCCGGGAGCTGGGCTATTTAGCGGTAAACGATCCGGTGGAACGGGTACGCCCTAGCGAAGAAAAGGTACGCAGCCTGGAATATTTTGCCAACCAGGCAGCCGTGGCGCTGGAAAACGCGGCCTTGTACGAAAATTTAAAAGCCTCCGAAGAAAAATACCGATTATTGGCTGAAACCATGGTCATGGGATTGGTGACCTGCGATTACAATGGGCGTATTCTTTACGCCAATCGCAGCTTGGCCAAACTGCTGAACTACAGCCGGCCGGACAGTTTGATTTCGCAAAACCTTTATTCACTGTGCTCCTCCAAGTCTAAAGCCCAGCTGGAAGAGCATATTTTGCAAATGATGAAAAGTCCCAATTTAAACGAAGAGCAAGAAGGTTTAGAGATCGAACTGCTTTCCAACGACAACCATTATATTCCGTTTCATATTTATATTACGCCAGTGCGGGAGAAAGGCAAACAGACCGGTTTTATTGCCGTGCTGTCCGATTTAAGAGCCCAGCGACGCCTGGAACGGTTAAAAACGGAATTCAATTCCATGATCGTTCACGACC
>CAZJNP010000305.1:0-4208 GCA_964547355.1 uncultured Calditrichaceae bacterium | reverse complement strand
TGCGGGGGGGGGGAATGACCAAAATACCCAACGCGCTGGACCGGAATCAAGTCTACAGCCGGGAAATCGAATTACTGAAAAGTCGGGAAAAAGATGGGTGCGTTTTCCGTTTGTCTTTTGCAAAGTTAGAGTAGGCGCGAACCGCGATCTCCATTTTAAAGCAAATTGGTTATCAGGCGGCAATCAGGGAGTAAGTTATGGAAAAAATAAGAGTTGGTTTAATAGGTGTGGGAAGTATTGCCCAGATCATTC
The DNA here is from genome assembly GCA_964547355.1 of uncultured Calditrichaceae bacterium. Classification (GTDB taxonomy): domain Bacteria; phylum Calditrichota; class Calditrichia; order Calditrichales; family Calditrichaceae; genus CAZJNP01. The sequence continues at coordinate 3,956 of CAZJNP010000305.1, read as the reverse complement.
ATTTGCCTATTTTAAAAAAGATGGAAGATGTGGAACTGGTTGCTCTGTGTGATGTGGACGAAACCAAGATGCCGCCATTAATGGAAAAATTCAAAGTGCCCAACTGGTACCACACGCCCGACTCTATGATTAAGCAAGAGAACCTGGATGCAGTTTTTATTTGTACCACCAGCCATTACCATTATCCCATGAGCTATCTGGCGCTTAAAAACGGTCTGCACGTATTCGTAGAAAAACCCATTGCCCTCAATGCCAGTGACGCCCGCAAACTGACGGAGTTGGCTAAGGAAAAAAATCTTACCCTAATGGTGGGCATGCAAAACCGTTTCCGGGACGACGTGCAGATTTTAAAAGAGTTTATGGAAAACGACGAACTGGGGGATATTTTTTATATCAAGAGCGGATGGCTGCATCAATGGGATCGTTCGCCGTTACAGCCCTGGCAGGTAAAAAAAGAATATTCTGGCGGCGGCGTAGTGATCGATATGGGAAGTCAATTGATCGACTTAGCCATGTATCTGACCGGCATGCCGGAGATCGAACGCGTACGCCTGCACGATTATACCCTGAACCCGAGTTACAAAGTAGAAGACGCTGCATTGGCGGTGATCAAGGCCAAGTCGGGTATGAGTATTACTATTGAAATTAGCTGGCGCATGCATCTGGAGAAAGACATGGTTTATACCCATATCTTCGGCAAAAAGGGAGCGGCGTATTTGAATCCCCTGCGTATCCATAAGGAATTGCACGGTAATCTGGTAAACGTCACCCCGCTGCTACAGGATCAGAACAGTGAACACCGCTTTAAAAGAGCGTATGAAACGGAGATCAAACACTTTTTCAACGTTATCCAGGGCAAAGGACGCAATCTGTCTTCTGCGGAGGATAGTTATCGCGTCATGCGCATCATTGATGCCCTGTACGAGTCGTCCAAAGCGGATCGGGAAATTGTCCTGGATTAAAAAAATATCAAAGATCATACTTGTACAAAAAGCAATTTTGAGGATTAACATTAAATCACCTCAAGCTCTACCCAAATAGTTCAAAATAAACCTATTCTTTAAAGATTGCTATTTTTGCTTAATTAAATCTTTGTGAACTCTGTGTTCTTCGTATGAATCATATAACGAGCCATTTCCAAGTAATTAACCCATAAATATTTGCATGCCATTTTGCTGCAAACTAATTTTGATTTATGACACTCAAACGTCTGACATTCCTGATGCTTATTTTTTTTGCCTGCCGGCTTCCGGCTCAAACTCCCTTCAGCAACCAGGAACAGGTTCAAATTTTTTGCCAGCAATTGTTGGATTCATTAGCAACGCCTCTCAGTCCCGGGATTGATTCGGTTGGAATTCAGATCGAGGATCGGAGCGGTGGAAAAGACGTATTTATGAAATCGGAATTCGCACGGTATTTTACCGGAAAGAAGAAAATCGTTTACAGCGGTCGGGCGCCGTTTACCTTTGTGATCACAGAATTTGATGTACACATTCATTACCGGCCAGGGGCTTTAAACTGGATTGGAATGAGTCCCGACGTTTTCCGTACGATTAAAGTTTTGTGTTCTGGACGGATCGAAGAGGCAAGTACGGGTAAAGTTCTTTCCGTATTTCGTTCTACACACACCTATCGCAGTAAAATAAAGAAAAAGATTTTGTCCCGGTTGGGAAAAACCGCCTATCCGTTTATACAAGGGCAATGGCAGGCCTATTCGCCCTGGGAAAAATATCTGGAGCCGGTGGTCGCCATTTCGTCTGTGTTAATCGTTATTTACCTGTTTTTTTCTGTACGATCCTGAAGTGCGGTGAACTTTTTCCCCCTTACATCGTTTTATGCATGTTTTATGATCTAAAACCTGTGATGGTAGCACCTCTAACGGGTCATGCAGGGCGATTAAAAATCTGTTTTTGAATTTTATTAAAATAAATGATAAATTAACTTGCCCGGTAAGATAACAAAACCGGCACATATAACCATGTTTTTTGAAGCGCTCGAAAACTAATCAGATGTTAAAAGGAGTTGGAATTGTACAAGACCATTGCTTTTATACTTTTAGGACTATTTCTGTTACAATGCGCCGGAACAAAACCCAAGCCGGACTGGACGGCAGAGCAATACTTTCATTATGCGAAAAAGTTATTTGATAAAGAAAAATATTTTGACGCTTCCAATGAATTCACCGTGATTGTTTTACGGTATCCCGGCAGTGCGGTGGCAGATAGTGCTCAGTTCTATCTGGCGGAAACGCAATTTAAAATGGAAGAATATCTGGTGGCGGCATCGGAGTATGAAAAACTGATCAACAATATGAGCCGCAGTCCTTTGGTTCCGCTGGCGCAGTTTAAACTTGCCGAGAGTTACTACCACCTTTCTCCACGCCCGGTTCTGGATCAAAAATACACCTTAATGGCTATCCGCGCTTACCAGACTTTTATCGAAGATTATCCCAGCCATGAACTTAGAGAAAAAGCGGATAAACGTATCGCAGAACTCCGGGATAAACTGGCGTTAAAAGAATATAAAAATGCAGAGATTTACCGCAAGATGCGTAAATACCACTCCGCTCTGATTTACTACGATCAGGTGCTGGAAAAATATTATGACAGCACCTGGGCGGACGACGCCATGGCGGGTAAAATACTCACCTATCTGGAAATGGAAGATTACCTAAACGCGGAAAAAGAAATTGAAAAATTCTACGCGCAATTTCCAACCAGCGAATTAATCGTAAAAGTAAAAGAATTTCAAAAAGAGCTACCGGGTAAAACGGCGTCGAATGAATAAGGATAACCAGCCTATAAAAATAGGCCTGTTCGGGGGAACGTTTGATCCGGTGCACGTCGGTCATCTGATTGTCGCCGAATGGGTGTGGGACGCTTTGTCTTTAGACCGGGTGATTTTCATTCCCAACCTGATTCATCCGTTTCATAAACGGCAGGGGATTTCCGAGGCCGCTCCCCGTCTAAAAATGCTCGAATTGGCTCTGGCGTCTTTCCCGCAATTCGAAATCAGCCAGTTTGAATTACAGCGTGAGCAGGTTTCATATACCATCGACACGGTGCGTTATTTCCGTAGTCGCTTCCCTGAGGCGCAAATCTATGTCATTATCGGTGCGGATAACCTGGAGGAATTTGATCAGTGGAAGGAACCGCAAGCCATTCTGCAGTTGGCGCATCTGGTGGTTTACAACCGTAAGGGGTATCAGAAAAAGATCGAATCCGACCGGATTATTTATCTGAAAACGCCTCATATTGAAATTTCATCCACCCAGATTCGCGAGCGGCTGAAAAACGGACAGGCCTGTCGGGCGCTGCTCCCTTCTGAAGTATATGATTTTATTCTGGAGAAGAAACTCTACCAAGACTGAATCTCTGGGCGCATTTTAAATTGTACCTATTCCTCATAGTTCCGCCGGTGTTGGTGGAAAAGTCCGCTACCGAACGGACGATGTGAACGCATGGACTAAACCATCGCGATAGGAATGGCTGAAATCTGGGACTTCTTGCCTGAAATTTAAAATATCCTTATAATAACTTTGCACGATAATTTGGTCGGTTATAGTCGGTTATATAAGTTTATTACTTAGGGGATTTGTTTTTCATCATACCGGCCTGCAATATTCGCTATTCCGGACTGATAAAACTTTTTTGAACCATTATGGATTAAGGTAAAGGAATTTCTCCATGTTGTTCAAACAAAAGCAGCGCTATATTCTGATTTTTTTTCTGGTATTATTCTTTGTGGAAGCTCAAGCCTCGCTGCCATACATACCAAATACTGAAAAACAAAATACGCCATCGCTATCCAGTATGTTGTTTTCATCTGCAGATTCTGTTCCCAGCAGGTCCTTTCTCTTTTACAATAAATACGCCTATAAAACCTTCCGCACCGGAGCCATCTGGGGAAGCGTTGCGGCTGTGGTAAGCACCGCTGCTCTGGCTTATGCCTTGAAG
>CAZJNP010000304.1:0-4211 GCA_964547355.1 uncultured Calditrichaceae bacterium | reverse complement strand
GGAATATTTGGGGAAGATTTTTCCCTTTGTTCACTTCAAAGGAAACACGGCTTTATGAAGCAGATGAATTGAAAGACGCTATAAGTAAGATTCCAAGTCTGAGACTACTGAAAATGCGAACTTTTGAGTTCAATCGGAAAAGCAACTTGGAGCGTCTCTGCGAGCAAGCAATAGGCCATCATTACTCCACCTTTGATTTGTACTCTCGAATCGAATTCAAAATTGCCCTCAAGCAATTTAAAAGAAACTTGCTAGAGCATTTCAATGACCCGCAGGATATCCAATGGGTTGATGAAAACATATTGCTGATTCTTAAAAAAAAGGCGGGCTAACAAGTCAATGCACCCGACCAAAAACGCGTCAGCGTTTTCGGTCGGTGAGAGTGCTTTAAGCGTTTTTGGCGGGTGATCTCCCGCCGATATATTTCATCGTGTAAATTCTGTCTAATAAATAGCAGAATCAGTGCCGTTATTCTGTGATGTGCGGAAGTATTAAATTCTTGAAAAACGGATATCGGTTGGCAAACGGGCGCAGTTTGGTAAAACCCATATAGCGGATCCAGGAAGAGAAGTGTTTTCGGTAGATGACAAAATCTAATGAATAATGCCAGCGATCGGTAAAATAATCCATCCATTTCTGATGTTTACCGGAGAAGTCATAAATTTTCAGCCCCTTGTTGAAACTATATTCCAGTTCATACAAACGCAGCAGTAATCCGGGCGAACTTTTATGGTACGACTCATCGTAAGCGATTTTAAACACATATAGTCCGTTTCTGGTTTCAAAACAAATGGAAGAAGAAATCAAACGGTCGTTTAAATACATGTTAAAATTCCGCAAGACAATATTCGGACAATGAATTCGGGATAAGTTCTGGTAAAGTTTGTACAGATGCGGACGTTTCAAAATCGATGAACCGCTGGCGCCTTTCCATCCTTTGTCTTCTAATTCATAAAAGTGTTGCAGATCGACCGGTTCCTTTTCTGTTTTATTGAAGTCGTATCTGATCTCTCCTTCTTTTTGCAGTATTTTCAGCTTACGCCGGACTTCTTTCTTAAAATGTTTTTTCCTACCCTGATAGTAGCCATCCCAATTACCGTCAAGATACAAAAAAGGTATTTTGACAAAGGATTCATTGTTGAAAGGGATTTTGTTTTTAGTTAGAATTCTTCCCAGAAAAATCGTATCGCCTTTTGAATAATTTAATCTTCTGAATGTGTATATATCCCATTTGCGGAATTTGGAATTCAGGATTTTTATAAGCAGATTAATTACTGGTAATTGATGCTCCGGAAGAGCGATGATATCGGTCATCATATGATCGCGCGCGCCAATTAAGGAAAGCACACGAAGCGGTACAGAAAAAATTTTTGCCCGGTAAGAGAACATGGGGATAATAGCAATGAGCTCGTTGTTATAATCCCATACTAAAATAATATATAGTGATTCTATTTTATCCTGATTTGCGTTTATCCAGGCATCGTTCCATTCATAAGTAAGCGTAGGAGGGTAGAATGGGATTTTTTGTATTAATGTAAACCAATCGGGTCTGTATTTTTCAATTTGCGGCCAGCTTGTGATGATCTGATATTTAAGACCAATGGCAATGTTTTCTGTAACGCTAAAAGCCGTATCTAATTTTTTCAATAACATGAAGCGTCATCCATTTTTAACTTGTACGATCTCTAATTTCTATGTCGGAGGTTAATAAGCGTTATTTATTTTTTGCACGGCCATTGAACAGAATTCGCATTTACAGGGTTCTTTTTATTTTTATCGCCGTGGGTTAATGATTAAATTCAAGCAAACAATTGCAGAAAAATCCGTTTTGAATGTTACGGAGAGATAAAATGAAAAACGATCATGCCATGATTCCCCTCACAGCACTTCGCCAAGACTTACTGAAAATACAGTCCGGTATTACGAGCCTGCCTAAAAGAGAACAGAACAAGATCGTCCAAAATGTGGCAGAAAATCTTAAGGTATTGGTAAAGGAAAAGGATATTTGGCAGGAAGCCGAAATCGTGTCAACGTTAAATTCAATCTTTCAGGAATTAACGCTAAATTATTTAATGGAAACGTTGGCGGCGAAAATGCCCGAACGCATTCTGGGTAATTTAATCGATGGGTTTATGGAGCTAAATGCTCCTTCTTCGGAAGTGATATCTGTGATGCATCATTTGCTTAATCTATTCAGGCGCAGCGCATTCCTGCGGAAAATATACGACCGTCCGCAATGGCCGGAACGGATCTTACGCCTGATACAAAAAAGCAATTTCACGGTATCTCAGTTATTAACACAGCGCGTTCATGAATACCCGCATAAGACACTTTATAAGCTGCTTCAGGGAAATTCCGAAATTGATATTTCCTATCAACAGGCCTCCGAATTAATCCATGATTATGCGAGAGGAATAGCGGCTTTAATCCATCCGATCGATGCTCCTGCGGTAAAAGTGGCCTTTTTAACTGAAAACAGTTTGCAAATGGTTTTACTGGACATGGCCTGTTTGACCTCGGGGATTGTTAATATTATGATTCCGGCCAATTCGGTACCTTCGCAAATTGAATTCATTCTGAATCAAACCGGCGCGCAAATTATTTTTGTCTCTAACGATAAGCAACTGGCCAAGTTAAAATCGATTCAGGATCGGCTGCCAAATCTGCAAAAGATGGTGTTGCTTCAGGGTAGTAGCATCGAAGATCGGGTGATTACCCTGGAAGAAATGCTGCAAAAGGGCAACAGCTTTTCTTCTGACCGTTTGCGCCAGATGCAGCAAAATGTAAAGCTTGATGATCTGGCCTCGGTAATGTATACCTCCGGTACAACCGGTGAACCCAAAGGGATCATGTTTTCCTATCAGAATATTATTTATAAACGTTTTTGCCGCGCTATGGCTTTACCGGAAATCGGTGACCGGGATCGTTATTTAAGCTACCTGCCTCTGTACCATACCTTCGGGCGTTGGCTGGAAATGATGGGTAGTCTTTTCTGGGGCGCGCAATACACCTTTATGGAAAATCCCGCGCTGCCAACGATGATCGATAATATGCAACGCTCAAAGCCGACGATATTCATTAGTATTCCTAAAAAATGGTTGCAGCTTTATGAATATATTTCAAGTGAAGTGGATATCGAATTCGATGAAGAGGAAAAAATAGCGCAGGCTGTAAAAAGGGCTACCGGAGGCGAACTGCGCTGGGGGCTGTCTGCGGCCGGATATTTGGACCCGGCGGTGTTTCGTTTTTTTCAGCGTTACGGCGTCCATTTAATGAGTGGCTTTGGCATGACCGAAGCCACCGGAGGTATTACCATGACGCCGCCGGATCAGTATGTGGAAAATTCACTGGGTAAACCTCTTCCGGGTATCGAGGTGAAGCTTGCCCCGGATGGTGAAATGATGATTCGCGGCCCGTATGTGATGATGGGGTATTACGGTTGGGATGCACAGCATAGTCCCTTTGTTGACGGTTGGTTTCCTACCGGCGATATCATGCGCCAGGACGAGCATGGCTTTTATGAAATTGTGGATCGTAAAAAAGAGATTTACAAAAATATCAAAGGGGAGACCATTGCGCCGCAACGCATCGAAAACCTATTTCGGGATTTTGAGTACGTACAGCAGGTTTTTTTGGTTGGCGATCATCTGCCTTTTAATACGGCTCTGATTTATCCGAATTACGATCATGCCGACGGACGGTTGAAGAAAATGTCCGAGGAAGAAAAGAACAATTACTTTTCTTCGGTCGTGGTAACCGTAAATAAATTTTTAGCGCCCTTTGAACGCATTGTGGATTTTAGAATTGTGGAACGTCCCTTTCAGTTGGAAAAAGGCGAATTGACCCCCAAAGGCACCTATAAACGTCGCGTGATTGAGAAAAATTTTGCTGATCTGATTAAATCCATGTATTCCAAAAATTATATTTCCCTGTTTAAGGATGGGCTTGAAATCCGCGTGCCCAATTGGTTTTTAAGGGAAAAGGGTTGTCTGATCAGCGATCTTTCTGTGGATGAACATGGAATGACCATAAATAAATATAAAATCGGTTTACGTATTAAAAAGCTAAAAAACGGCAACATTCAAATCGGGAACTACAGTTATCGTAATTTAAAGCCCTACGTGGATTTTCAAATCTTTTTAGCCAATCCGTTTTACTGGCTGGGGAATCAAGAGCTGATAGATTTTGCCGGTGACAGCATCTTTCAGTGG
>CAZJNP010000303.1:0-4211 GCA_964547355.1 uncultured Calditrichaceae bacterium | reverse complement strand
GCACCCATGGCCGTAGAAAACAATGCTCCGATCACCAGAACAATGGCGTTGGCGCCCACCTGAATGCCCAGAACCCACAGCAGCCAGACCACCGTGCCCACCAGCAGAAAGCCCATAAACTGTTCCAAAGACTCCATCCAGCGGCCGGGCTTGGGCACGTATTTTAATAATTTGGGAATGGAAGAAAGCAGAAAGAACGGAAAAGCCATTCCCAAACCTAAAAAGGTAAACACAAGCAGAGCCACCCAGGATGGCTGGGTGAGGGCGTAACCCAGAGCCGGGCCCATAAAGGGCGCCGTACAGGGTGTGGCCACTACCGTGGCAATAATTCCGCTGACAAAGGAGCTGGTTAGCCCGGAATATTTCTGCGCCACTCCGCCCACCGTGGTCAACGAAGCACCGATCTCAAACACGCCCAACATGCTCAGGCCAAATAAAAACATGAATGAGGAAAGAATAATCAGAAAGGTGGGCGACTGTAATTGAAACCCCCAGCCCAGATGCGCACCGCTGGCTTTAAAAATCAAGAGCAAGATCGCCAAAAACCAGAATGAGGCCAATACCCCCATAGTAAAGGTGAGCCCGTGTTTCCAGGGCTGGATGTGTTCGTCATGCGCCTGTTTTACAAAACTCATAATTTTTATGGACAGCACCGGCAACACACAGGGCATTAAATTCAGAATAATCCCGCCCAGAAAGGCAAACAGCACGGCCAGCCAGACGCTGGAAAGTGCCGAAGCGCCGGCCGGAGCGACCAGTTTTTGAGAAGGAACCACGCGAATTTCTACCGCTTTTTCCGATCCTTCACCGCGCCAGCCCCCATCCGAAACCAATACCCCCTGCACGGTATCGGGCAAAACGAGATCGGCTTCCACCAGAGGCACGCGTAGCACGTAGCTCTGACCCTTCTTTTTCAACTCCTGCTTTCCGCTGTATTTAACGAAGTCCGACTGGTAAGGGAAAAAAGTGAGTTTTTTAAATGCGCCTTTAAACCATTCCGGCGGCGTGGCCTGAATCTGCAGTTCCTGGTCTTTAATGGTCGCCTGGAACTGCCATCCGGATTCTTTAAGCGGAATTCTGCTGCGGGCCATGGCGAACAATTCCGCGTTTTCTTTTGCCGTGGTCATGGCCGCAGCACGAACCGGTAATTGCACGGATACGGTAGTATCCCCTGGTACGCAGGCGGCTTCGCAAACCAGCCAGCTAATTTTTACACTGATTTCCGCCAGCATGCCGGGTTTTACTTTTTTAGAAACATGCACCGGCAGTAAAAAATATTGTGTGTCGTGGTAGCCGTACACTACCAACGGGTCTTCCACGATTTTTTCCGGATACGGCCATTCCAGCACTCCGGCTTTAAACCCTTCCGGCAATTGCCACTCAAAACTGGTTTCCAGACCGGTGTCGCCCACATTTTTCCAGTAAATGTGCCAATGCGGATCCATTTTCAGTTCCACAGCCAGCCAAAAATCGCCGCCCGGCTGCACCGATTCCACTTCCAAGATCAAATGCGCTTTTACATGCGACGGTCCGGCCGCAAATTGGGCATAAGCAGTTTGAGCGAGTAAAATCAAAATCCCAACGGAAACGACAGCTATCTTTTTAGAAATACTGCGATGTAACACTGGACCTCCTTTTCATTCTGCACTTATTGCAACCGTATCAAATCTGATTAGATACTGTTTTTATTAAAAAAGATACTTCCTGAAACGATGTTCCGCTAAAGTAAATTCCGCCTGCTCATTTCAGATCGTTTGTTGTTGAACGATAAAAACCCGGTCAGGTTCGGACGGGGACTCCTTAGTACCAGATTTGTTTCTGGTCATAAACAAAAATACGTTCGTACTTCTTTGAATCCTGTTCAACCAGCCACAGAAGAGCATTTTCCGGAACATTTTTAAAATACAGTGCCTTACCTCTGCTCGTCTTTTTCTTCCCCAGCGATTTCCATTCGCCGTCCCAGTAAAAAAGTTCATAATTCCGGTCTGGTTTAAGGAAACTCCTACGATTGGTATCCGTTGCTTCTCTGGTGGTGCGGCGTGTGGTAGAGGTTAGCGTCACTGTTTGCCGCGCGTGTAAATCCGGGCGTAGCGCGCGTACCCGGCCTTTTGCGGTTAATATTATTGCCGGTCCGGCCGGAACCAGCTTGCCGTGCAGATAGTAGGCCGGTAAATAAACCAGATCGCGGCCCATATCCGTGAACCGTACGGAATCCGAGATAATTACCCCCCAATGGATGGCCTTCCATTCCCCGGTGTTGAATACGCACAGGTATGCGTATTCAACAGAGTCCGGTGGTGCTTCTAACTTCAGCCGTACATCGCTAACCGGCACATAAGCCCGGGTGACATCTGTGTAGCTTTTCCCGCTCAGCCAGCGCGGAATCTTCTTTTTATCCCCCAGGCGGAAGACCAGATTTCCCGGCTGGTATTCATACGTTTTGCGGTAAACTTTGGCGATCCGGTTGGGTAAAGAATACGCACCAGGATTCGATAATCCCCCCATAAACGGAATGGCCTTTCCCCCTTTTATGATCAATGCATTCCAAGCATGATTATTGGCTGCATCGGCCCAGTAGGGCGTATAATCGCTGGTCACCGCCAGCCCGTTGGCGCGCATGGCGTAAATAGCGAGATTGGCCATATCCTCGCAGCGTCCCATTTGATTATTCAGCATGTCGTTCAATCCCTGGTCGGTGGGATGGCGGTAGAAGCGGTCATCAAAACGGAACCAGCTTTTCAGAGAATCGTTGATGGCTGCGGCCACCGGGGCCGGATCTGTTTCCCTTGTAAAAACAGAATCCACCCAGCGGCTGTGCTCATAAAAATACCTGCGCCAGTTTTGGAGCGGTTCGTTACTGCCGCGGTACGGCAGCACATAGCGACAGAATTGATCAAAATCCAGATGTGCCGCCCAGGGCTTTTCACGCCAGGCCTTAAAGGCCAGATCAATGTTTTCGATTAAAAATTCTGCAGATACCGTCTGAATGTCGGCAATGAATTTCTGCCTCTTAAAATCCAATGCACCCCGGATCGCGGCGATGGAATCCCAAGCCTTGGCCATCTCTTTGTAATTGGGATATTGAAGCACGTCAAAGTCCACTTCTTTTCCGGAAGTGTCATACAGGGCGTAAATCAAATAGCCGTGATCAGGCATGTTAGCGATCAGATAATAGGCCGCTTTTAATTTGAGCGAATCTTGCGGATTCTGATAATGACGCAGCACTTTTTCCAGCTCCCCTTTATGTGCTCCGGCCTGTTCCAGGGCTTTCTGCACATTTTCCGGCCAGGGGGCGCGTCCCCGTTCGCAAGAGATCGTCGCTAATAAAATGACTACCAAAAGAAACCGTTTGTAAGCCACAATAACCCCTTTCCTTCTTTTATTCTTTTTCCCCTTTCACAGAAATTGTTTCAGAAGCAGAATCAATGCCGAGGCGGCAGACACCGATAAAATGGCGGGGCGAATAAAACCGCGGTCCACCACAGGAATGCTGTAGCGGGACAAAAAATATCCCAACAAAACACCCGGCAGCAGCACCAGCGCCAACTCGATTTCGGTTTTTCCCAAGCGGCCGATCAGTGCCAGAGAAATCAATGCCAGGATCGTGCCGATTAAAAAAATGGCCGAAAGCATACTACGCACTTTGGGGCCGCTGCTGCGCTGATATACCAGAGCCATAGCCGGTCCCCCGATGGCCACCGTGGTTCCCATCATTCCGGATAATGTGCCCGACAGCAGTAAATTTTTTGGCGTAATGGGAAGATTCAAACGGCTCACACTCAGCAGAACGGCAAAGATAATTAATCCGGCAAACAGCAGTGAAAGATAAGTTACCGGAACGATCACCAGAACAGCAGCCCCCAGTACTGTGCCTGCCACGCGCCCTAAAATGGCCCACTGAAATTCTTTCCTTTGGAAGGCCTGATGTTCTCTACGGATCATCAGAATATTCAGCACCAACCCGTTGATAATCACAGGACCGGGGACAAAACGCGGATCGATCAGTAAGAGGAGCGGTACCCCAAACGGCCCCAACCCGAAACCGATGTTGCTTTGCAGCATTCCGCCTAAAAATCCCACCACAACAGCCAGCAGGGCTTGAATGTCATTAATCGGTAATTCCACAGTTTTTCACTTTTTTAGGAATGAAGTTAACCGGCATGCGAACTCCGTTCAAGAAAATTTCTGACCTCTACAGTGGAAGCTTTCCC
>CAZJNP010000302.1:0-4212 GCA_964547355.1 uncultured Calditrichaceae bacterium | reverse complement strand
CAATACGAGTACATGGAACGGGCGGCGGAACGTCTCAGGCTAGTGGTTCCCATTACGCTGATTATTGTGTTTCTGCTGCTGTACTTCAATTTTAAAAATATAACCGAAAGTTTGATTGTCATGCTTTCTCTGCCGTTTGCACTGGTGGGCGGCATCTGGTTCTTATATCTATTGGATTACAATTTCAGTGTCGCGGTGGGGGTTGGATTCATCGCTCTAGCCGGCTTAGCCGCAGAGACCGGCGTGGTGATGCTGGTTTACCTGGATAATGCGTACAACGACCTGAAAGAAAAGGGCAGTATGAAATCGCTGAAAGACCTTTACGGCGCAGTGATCGAAGGCGCCGTGGAAAGAGTGCGGCCAAAGCTGATGACCGTAACCACTACGATGGTGGGCTTACTGCCGATCCTTTGGGGTACCGAGGCAGGTTCCCAAACGATGAAACGCATTGCGGCGCCGATGGTTGGCGGCATGGTTTCTTCCACAATCTTAACTCTGTTTGTCATTCCGGCCATCTTCTATATCTGGAAGAGCCGACGAATTCCTGCCGCTGTCGAGAGCGAAGATCCGCCCGTGGCTAAAGCCTAAAAAAATTAGGTAAATGAAAATCCAGGCCTCCCGGACAGAAAAGTCCCGGAGGCTTTTTTGCTTTTGGGGGTATGTGGTATATAGTATAGGGTTTAGGGGTTAGAAGGGTGTTGGCGTTTTGACAAGTATAGCCGAAGTTCGTTTCCTCAAATGAGCGCCCGTCCGTTATTTTGCTTTCGTTTAATCCAGCATTTTCCGGGTTAAATTTAATTTTTCCTTTATTTTTCATTACTTTGTAGTTAACATCATTCCATGATTGGAAGAACTATTTCCCACTATAAAATTCTCGAAAAACTCGGCGGCGGAGGTATGGGTGTGGTCTACAAAGCGTGGGACCAAAAACTCGACCGGCCGGTGGCCGTCAAATTTCTGCCCCTCCAGTTCGACCAGGATGAGGAAACAAAAAAGCGCTTTATTAACGAAGCCAAATCGGCCTCGGCGCTCGAACACTTGGCTAAATTTCTGGGGAAGGCAACGTTTACAAAATCAGGAACCACCGTGGGAACGGTGGCCTATATGTCTCCGGAACAGGCGTGTGGGAAAAAAGTTGATATCCGATCGGAGGATATTTGGTCTCTGGGAGTAGGTAGAAGTTTTTTAGGTTTAAAGAATATAAAAGAGCGCTCATTTGTTTTGAACTCCTTATATCCTTTTTTCTATACCTTCAAATTAGTCTCATTAAAAGATTTCATTCCAACCAAAGTACCGTATGGAATTGGATCATAGTTTAAAAATTAATTATATTGAATAAATGCATTCAGTTCGAATTCTCCTAAGTGCTACGAAATTCACAAATAAAGCTAATTTCAATTATGAAATATCTTAAATATTTCCTCCTTATCTGGATGATTACGATTACCTGTACCAGTCCTTTACATTTTAAAAATTCGCAGCAAGCCTTTGATTCGGGCGATTATAAACTGGCGCAGCGTGAAATCGATTTGGCGCTAAAAAAATCTCCCAATGACAGCCTGTTATTACAACTCAAAGACAGAATCACGTTAAGACAACTGGAGTTGAAGTTTCAGAAGATGAGCCGCTTTGATCTTGAGCGGAGAAGTCAAAATCTGATTACCAGAAAGCAAATCATTAACAAGTGCAATTTACCGGATACCTTGCAGAGTTCTCTATATATGACATATGAAAAAGACTCGATTGATTTCCGAAGAGACAAAAAAGTATCGGACAGCCTTTTTGCCATTCTGAAAGGGTATAAAAACAACAACGACCTATCTGTGCGGTTAAAAACTCTTTTACAGTTAAAACCATACAAGCCATATTCGGAAAAAGCAAAACATGAATTCGCTGAATTCAGAAAGAATTTTACTGATTTAATAAATCAGATGGAAGCGGATTACAACCAACACGATTTTTCTGCGTTGGAAACAAGGATTTTTTTAGTAGACAATCTTTACCCGGATAATGGCATTACAAATCGTTTTAAACCGGAGCTTGTGCATTTTAATATAGAGAAGGGCGCGGTTTTCCTTAAAAATAATAAACCTGCCACGGCCTTGTATTATCTGCAAACAGCGCAAAGGCTTTGTCACGAATGTATCCCATCGAATCAAACGGATTCTGTTTATCAGAAATTGATAAAGAAATATGATGAACAAATTTATGTAGCATTCTCAGGGGAATTGGATTCTATCAATACGGACGCTTTTAGCAAAGAACTGATATTAAATCTTAAAAAAACATATTTAAATAATTTTCGTTTGGTGGATAGCGTCCGCAATGCGACCGTTGTTATTTTAATTTCGCTGGACGAATATATTCAAAGTATTAAGCGCTTAACCCCCCAAAAGAAGAAATCAAAATATATCAGCGCAATTAATCGACAACCAAATAAGCTTTATCAAAAAGTAAAAGAACATATTGAGAGGTTAAAGTTTACCCTGGAAGCGCTTGAGATGCGAGAAGTTAAAGGAGATGATTATTCCTGGAGAGTAAAATCCCTAAACACAGCCTTAAAAGAACAGTATGAAATTTTGCGAACTATGAATGCATATGATGTAAGGGTCAGGTACAAACCATATTATTTTACCTCAATTCCTTACGATGTGTTTCAGTTTGTTCAATTTTCATACAAAATCATCGATTTACAAAGTAAATCTATTTTATGGGCGGGAACCGATACGACGGTTTACAGGAACAGGTTTTTTGAAATGAACGGCGTTCATCCTAAAGACGATTCATATTCACAAATTGCTACATCTTTTGACAAACAGCGAGTAATGAAAAAGTTGTCTGACCGATATAAAAAATTCCAGAGTAAGATCGTTCAAAACATAAAAGATGCCGTGGCGCATCTTTATAAGCACCGTGGCAATATTTATTACAACTTAAAAGAACCTTCGGAAGCAGTTGAATCATACTTTCTTTCCGAATTTTTAAAGGGGAATAAAACCGAAGATAATCCGTACCTGACGCTGGATCGCGTTTTGCCGTTTAATCTGGACAAAAACTTAAACCGGATCGAACCTTCATCAACTCTAAGTTACAAATTATCTCTGATAACCATGCCAAAACTGAAGTTAAAGACAAAATAGGTAGAGACATGTGGCATTCATTTAAAAAAGGGATAATCGCCGCTATCGTATTGGTGACTTTCTTTTTTTCATTTTTATTTTCAGGGGAACACACGGCTTCCATTTCCGGATTTGTTTATGATAAGGAAAATAATAAACCGTTGTCCGATGTTAATGTATTTATTGCGGGAACAATTCTTGGTTCAACAACCGATCAATTCGGACATTACACAATAGATCATATACCAGCCGGGCAACACGAGTTCGTTGCTTCTATCGTTGGATATGGAGTTCAAATAAAAACAATCAGCGTGCAAAAAAATGACAGGCTTAAAATAAATTTTAAACTTCGTCCACTGGTGTATCTGACAGAGCCAATCGTTGTCAGCGCGCAGGAACAAAAAAAATGGCAAGAGGATTATGCTCTGTTCAAGAAAATGTTCCTGGGGGCGTCTCCGGCTGCCCACAACTGTGTTATCCGGAACGAACGTGCGCTGGAATTCCGTTGGGATTCTCCCTCTCATTTTTACGCCAAAGCAAAAAAGCCCTTAAAAATCATCAATCATTTTTTAGGATATGAAATACATTGTGAACTGATCTCTTTTAAATATGACCGGGCAATGGAAAAATGGAGCTGGATCATAAAGCCCTGGTTTATTGAATTAAAACCGAAAGACGAGAACGAAAAAAATCTTTGGCTTACGAATCGCAAAGAAGAGTACCTAGGCTCCCTGCATCACTTCCTCTTCAGCCTGGTTTATAAAAGGTTAGAAAAGGAAGGATTTGAAATCTTCGCCTCAAAAGCAATTTCCGATTATTCTTTAACCGACACTCCGTTAAAGCAGTATGAAATTTCACCTGATTCTTTATTAAAAAGAGATGAACCCTCTAATGGTTTTATACTGTCTTTCGAGGATTATCTAAAGGTTGTCTATAAAAACCGAATTATTCCAAAGAGTATTCAAAATTTCAACTACCTGCCATATAGAATCGTAAAAAATTATCAAACGTCCTGGATAAGATTAAACCATTCCGGCATAAAAATCGATGAATTTGGCAATCCGATGGAGATATACCCATTTACGATCTATGG
>CAZJNP010000301.1:0-4234 GCA_964547355.1 uncultured Calditrichaceae bacterium | reverse complement strand
TGAAGATGATGTCCGCTTCTTCTTCGATGGCGCATTCCAGCAGTTCGTTGAAATCGGTCAAAGCCACCATTATATTAACTCCGATGACCCCGTTGGTCAGACGGCGCGCCTTTCGGATTTCCTTACGCAGGAAATGGATGTTTGCCTTTCGGAAGTTTAATTCCGGGTGAGGCATGAGTATTCCCAGCGCCACGGAAGAAATCACGCCGATACCGCCTTCGTTAGCCACGGCGGATGCCAGCCCGGAGAGTGAAATGCCCACGCCCATACCTCCCTGAATAATGGGGGTTTTCATCTTTAAATGGCCAATGGTTAACGGAGGCATTTTTTTGGTTCTCATGGGAGTTTTCCTTTCTAATAATTAAACGAATCCGGAATAAACGTATTATAACATTTAAAATTAAGCAGGAATGTAAAAGTTGTGTAAAAGTCGGCGATTTTTTCCCGCTGGTGAAGTAGATGGGTGAGCAGGAGAAGGAGAAAGAGAAGGAGCAGGAGTAAGAGAATGGGAGGAAAATACCTTTTAGACCATGAAGATGCCTTTAAGCGATGTGCTGTGGGTAAAAAACATGGACGAATAATAGATTTTGATTCTAGGCCTGCCTCCGTTTGAACGACCAGAAATTAGCACCATCCATCCCGGTTTTCGTGCATTGAAGGAATGTGCCATTTTCTTTAAAATGAGCTTGAATTTTTTTTTAAAATTATTATATTGAATGAGTATTCATTCAAAAAGGATTTTTTATGGCACGCCAGGATGAACAGGTAAGACAGCAAAAGAAAAATAAAATTATTGAAGCCGCGGTAGAAGTTTTTGCGGAAAAAGGATTCTTTAACGCCAACGTGCGCGATGTGGCCCGCAAAGCCGGCGTGGCGGACGGCACCATTTATGTCTATTTTAAGGGCAAAGACGATCTGCTCATTTCCCTGTTTGAGCAGAAAATGGAAACCATTCTGGTGGATTTCCGTGAAAAGCTGAAAGCCATCACCGACCCGCTGGAACGCTTACAGGAATTTATTCGAACGTATTTCCAACTGATCAAAAACGATATGCACCTGGCGGAAGTGTTCCAGGTGGAACTGCGCCAGTCCAGTAAATTCTTAAAGGATTATCATAATCAGAAATTTCTGGATTTTTTGAACATCATTGCCTCCATTTTAGAGGCCGGAATCTCCATCGGCTTTTTCCGGCAGGACATCAATATCGATGTGGCCAAAATTATGATTTTCGGCGCCATCGACGAAGTAGCCCGGCAATGGATTTTAGGAGCGGATGAGAAATACTCGTTGCAGGAAGCCGGCGAGCAGATCAGCAATACATTGATTCATGGATTTATCAGGGCATAAAAGATCAAAGAGTTTTTATTACATCCATTTTTTGAGGAGAAGTCATGAAAAACGTTGTGATTGTGGACGGACTCCGCACTCCCTATTTAAAATATGATACCGAGTTCCGGGATATTTCGGCGCACCAATTGGGGGCCATCGTGCTAAAAGAGCTTCTGGAGCGTTTGAATATGAATCCAGCCGAACTGGACGAAGTGATTGTGGGAAATGTAGCTCAGCCGCCGGAAGCGGCCAACGTGGCTCGTATTACCGCGTTATTTGCCGGTGTTCCAGAACATGTGCCTGCCTTTACGGTGCAGCGCAACTGCGCCAGCGGCATGCAGTCTATTGCGGACGCTTGGTATCGCATTCAGATGGATCACGGGACGACTTACATCACCGGCGGGGTGGAAAGCATGTCTCAAATTCCTCTCCTGTGGAACGAGGATGCCGCCCGCTGGATGGGAAAACTGTTTAAAGCAAAAACGCTGGGGCAGAGGCTTTCGCTGCTCACCCAGTTCAAGGGAAAATTTCTTAAGCCGGTCATCGGCATACAGTTAGGATTGACGGACGGTTTTTGCGGATTAAACATGGGTGAGACGGCGGAAATTCTGGCCAAGGAGTTTAAAATTCCGCGTAAGGAGCAGGATGAGTTTGCCATGCTCAGCCATAACCGGGCCGAAAAAGCCACCAAAGAAGGTATCCTGGCAGAAGAGATTATGCCGGTTCCGGTGCCGCCTAAATATGATAAGGTAGTGCAGGAAGACAACGGCATTCGTTACGGGCAATCCATGGAAGCCCTGGCCAAATTAAAACCGGTGTTCGATCGCAGAAACGGCACGGTGACGGCCGGCAACGCCAGCCAGATCACCGACGGAGCGGTGATGCTTCTGGTTATGGAAGAAGAAAAAGCGAAGGCGCTGGGATATGAGCCGCTGGGAAGAATCAAGGCCTTCTCCTTCGCGGCGCTGGACCCCAGGCGAATGGGGCTGGGACCGGCCTATAGTGTGGCAAAGGTTCTTGATCAGACCGGGATGACGCTGAAAGACATGGAGCGCATCGAAATCAATGAGGCGTTTGCCGCGCAGGTGCTGGCCAATCTGCGCATTTTTGAATCCGACGAGTTAAGCAAAAAATATCTGGGACTGGACAAGGCGTTGGGGAGCATCGATCTTGACCGGATGAACGTGAACGGCGGAGCGATTGCGCTGGGACATCCGGTGGGGTCTTCGGCTTCTCGGCTGGTACTGACCCTTCTAAAAGAACTAAAGCGCCGGAATCTGGAAGTCGGTCTGGCCACCCTGTGCGTGGGCGGTGGTCAGGGCGCGGCTTTTATTCTGGAGCGGGTCTGACAAATTAAAGAAAGGGAAAAAAATGTCCAAGGCGTTTAGCATAGAAAAACCAAAAGACGGCGTCGCTATTTTGTACTTTGATCTGCCGGGAGAAAAGGTGAACAAATTCAGCACCCCGGTCATGGAAGAATTAGCCGGTGTGATTGAAACGTTAAAGTCCCGGGACGATATAAAAGCGCTGTTGTTTATGAGCAAAAAGCCGGGCATTTTCATTGCCGGCGCGGATGTGAAAGAGATCGAAAGTATTACGGATGAAGAAACGGGCTACAAAGTGGGCAGGAAAGGACAGGAAATTTTCACCGATTTTGAGCGGCTGCCTTTCAAAAAAATCGCTGTGATCGACGGTGCTTGTATGGGTGGAGGTACCGAATTAACTCTGTCGTGCGATTTCCGCCTGGCGACCGATCATCCCAAAACCAAAATCGCTCTGCCGGAAGTGAATCTGGGAATTCTGCCGGGTTGGGGCGGTACGCAACGATTGCCCCGTTTGATCGGGTTGCAGCGCGCGCTGGATGTGATTTTGACCGGGAGGAATCTGGTGCCGCGTCAGGCTTACAAGTATGCGATCGTTGATAAAATCATTCCCCACGAATGGGCGCTGGAAAAGGCGCTGGAATTTGCCGATGAAGTGATGGCCGGGAAAACAGCCAAATATATTTCCAGACGCAAACCCAAAGGCGCGGCCAATCTGGTGCTGGAAAAAACCCCTTTTGGCCGAAACCTGATTTTTTCGCAGGCCAGAAAAAACGTGCTCAAAAAAACCGGCGGGCATTACCCCGCACCTTTGGCTGCTCTTGACGTGATTAAAAAAACCTACGGAATGCCTCTGGAAAAGGGCCTGGAGGTGGAAGCCAAAGCCCTGGGTAAGCTGATCGCCACAACCATCTCCAAAAATTTAATTCAAATCTTTTTCTGGACAGAGGAAATTAAAAAAGAAAACGGTCTGGATGATCCCACGGTAAAAGGAAAAGAAATAAAAAAAGCGGCCGTGTTGGGCGCCGGTGTTATGGGCGGGGGGATCGCCCAGTTGTTTGCTTCGCGCGAGATACCGGTACGGGTTAAGGACATTAATTACCAGGCCGTGGCCAAGGCCTACCAGCAGGCGGCGGAAGTGCTGGGCGCCAAACTGAAACGGCGCCGTCTGACCAAGCTGGAGTTCCAGCAGATCATGAACCGAATCACCGGCACTGTGGACTATACCGGGTTTGCCTCAGCCGATCTGGTGGTGGAAGCTATCATCGAAGATCTGGAAGTAAAAAAGAAAGTCCTGGCCGAGCTGGAAGATCAAATCCCGGAGGATGCGGTCATCGCCACCAACACGTCTTCGTTGCGCGTGGACGACATGGCCGAATCACTGAAAAACAGCGCCCGCTTTGCTGGCATGCATTTTTTTAATCCCGTACACCGCATGCCCCTGGTGGAAGTGGTGCGTGGGAAAAACTCCTCGGACGAAGCCGTGGCCACGGTGTTCAACCTTTCCAAAGCGCTGGGCAAAACGCCCATTCTGGTCAAGGACGGTCCGGGATTTCTGGTGAACCGGTTACTGCTGCCCATAT
>CAZJNP010000300.1:0-4237 GCA_964547355.1 uncultured Calditrichaceae bacterium | reverse complement strand
TTCCCACTCTTTGCGCAGGTCTTTGATTCTTTTGTTGCGCAAACGGGTTCTGGCCTGAGCCTTTGCTTCTTCGAAGCTGCGGATGGTTTCCGGCTTGAGCTTGCCGGTTTTAATGACCACCCACCCTTTGCGGTATTTAATCGGGCCGGCAATTTTGTTCGGGCCTACTTCAAACGCTTTTTTGGACACCGCGCCGCGACGGTTTTTGGCCCGATAACCCAAATAACCTTTTTTATCCTTGTAATACCGGTCTTCGGTATATTTTTTAGCTAATTTTTCGAAATTGCGTCCGGCCTTTGCCCAGCGGGCGATCTTATCCGCCAGCTTCTTATCCGTTACATAAATTTCCCAGATTTCGATTTCGGCCGGTTTCTTAAATTCGTTTTGGTTTTCCTGGTAGAATTTCTTTACATCTTCATCTGTAATCTCTGCTGCCTTGATTACATTTCGGTTATAGGCCAAAGAAGCCAGTTTTGAATTTTTGAATTCTTTCAGCTGGGCTTCCACTTCCGGGTCTTTATCGATGCCCATTTTCTTGGCTTCGATAATAATCAGTTCCTGGAAACCGAGGTTGTCAATATTCTGTTTCAGGGCTTTCTCATTGTTCAGGCGGGTTCTGAAATAGCTAAAGCGCCGGCCGCCGTAAAATTGCAGCAAATCGTCAACGGTAAATTTGCCGCCGTCCCATTCCACCAGTACCAGAGATCTTTCATCATCCTTAAATCCGTTTTCTTTCAGAGAGCCTTCGTTCTTTTTCTTGTTAATCATCTCAGCCAGCTTTTTAATATTTTCATCCATCAGCTTCAGGTGGTATTTTTCTTTCAGCTCTTCCGAATGCCGGCGCCACATGGCCATGGCGCTGTCTTTTTTAGTATAGTAAAGTTGTCGCTTAAGATCGAACTTTTTGGACTCAAATTCTTTTTCGTTGTACAAGGGATTAGGCTTGCGGTCTTCCACCTTGATGACATGAAAACCGTATTCGGTTTCCACCGGATCGGAAATTTCTCCCGGTTTCATACTGAAGGCTTTTTCCTGGAAGGCCTGCACCATCCGTCCCCAGGTAAAATATCCCAGACTGCCGTTTTTGGTTTTGGTCGTCGTGTCATCCGAATATTTTTTAGCCAACTGGCCAAAATCCTCGCCATTCCGGGCTCGCTGTGCTAATTCCTGGGCCAGCGCCTGCGCTTCTTTTTTGGAACGTTTGCTTGTGCTGCTCCTTGCTCCTTTGTACCCGATGAGGATATGGCTGGCTTTGATCTCATCTTTCTGGCGATCAAAAAAACGTTTCAGCGTATCTTCCGGGAACAGCTTATCTACGATGACCCTTTCAAAATACTTATTACCCAAAAGACGCGCGGTTTGCACCCGCAGTTCACTGATAAATTGGGGGTCTTCGTCCAAACCGGCTTCCAGAGCGGCGTTTACCTTAAGCTCCTGGTTAATCATACGATTTAGTACGCTCATTTTGGCGCTGGAATCTAACGATGCAAAGGAGGTCCTGCCGGGATACATTTTTTTAAGCTGTTGTACCAAATCATTTTTTGTGATTTTATGACCGCCTACTTTCGCTACCGTGTCATCGGATAATCCGCAACTACTCAGATAAAGTAATCCGGCCGTTAATAAAATTAGCAAACCAAATTTCTTAAACATCCTTCCTCCAATCCTCTTAATTTAATGCTTAATCAAACCGTTGTATTGTGGACCGACCGGCGGAGCCATTTTTACCGCCTTCCGCCGACGTTATGTTAAATTATAAATCTTATGAAATTAACTATTCTCTACTATTGATTGCAATAATTTTTTAGCAAACGCCAAACGTCCGGCTATATTTTCACCTTTTAATTCAATTTCCACCGCCAGGTCTTTCTGGTCTATAAACCGGATGCGGGTCATTTTTTGATTCATTAAACCGGGAATCATTTTCTGGAAAAAGTCATCGTCTGACTGCGCCTGTTCCGAGAAGATCAGCTTTAAACGTTTTCCGGTAATAATCAGCCGGCCAGCGTACAACCGACTAGCCAGGATTTTGAGTTCGGTCGTCTGCAGAAACCGTTCCACCTCTTCCGGATATGGCCCAAAGCGGTCCCGCAACTCTTCCCGCAACTGATCCACCTGTCCCAGATCCGAAAAATTTACTAAACGATGGTAAATGGTAATTCGTTCCAATTCGGTGGAAATATATTTTTCCGGGATTAACAAATCGTAATCCACATCGATCTTGGGGTCCACATATGATTTGCGCTCAGTGGACACTTCCGGAATTTCTCCGCCGGCCTGCAGTTCCTTAACCGATTCCTCCAAAATTTTGCAGTACATGTCAAAACCCACGCTTTGCACAAATCCGCTTTGTTCTTTGCCCAGTAAATTACCGGCACCGCGGATTTCCAGATCGCGCAGGGCCACCTTGTAACCGGAACCCAGTTCGGTAAAATCCTGAATGGCTCTCAGACGCTTGCGGGCGGTTTCGCTAAGTTTTTGCACCGGCGGCACCAACAAATAAGCGTAGGCCTGCTCCTCGGAGCGACCCACCCGACCGCGCAACTGGTACAATTGCGATAGGCCGAATTTATCCGCCCGGTTGATGATGATGGTATTTACGTTGGGAATATCCAGTCCGTTTTCGATGATCATCGTAGACAAAAGCACGTCGTACTTCCGGTGCATAAAATCCAGCATTACCCTTTCCAGTTGCCGCTCTGGCAGCTGACCGTGACCAACCGCGATTTTTGCTTCCGGCACGATCTGACTGAGCGTCTCCTTTATGGCCTGGATGGTTTCCACCCGGTTGTGCACAAAAAACACCTGCCCTTCCCGCTTAAGTTCACGCAGAATGATTTTGCGCAAATAGGCGTCGTTCCAGTGAATGATTTCGGTGTGAACCGGAAGCCGGTTGCGCGGCGGTGTGTCGATATTGGAAAGATCGCGGGCGCCCAGCAGTGCCATGTGCAGCGTGCGCGGAATGGGCGTGGCCGTCATGGACAGCACATCCACAGACAGGCGGTATTTTTTCAGTTTCTCCTTTTGTCGCACCCCAAAACGCTGCTCTTCGTCGATCACTAGCAATCCCAGATCTTTAAAACGGACATCCTCGGAAAGCAGGCGGTGCGTGCCGATCACAATATCGGTGCGACCTTCGGCCAGATCCTGCAAAATACGCTTTTGCTCTTTAGCGGAACGAAAGCGGTTTAACAGTTCCACCTGCACCGGAAACTGTTCCAAACGCTGACGAAAATTTTCGAAATGCTGAAAGGCCAGAATGGTAGTGGGCACCAGAACCGCGGCCTGCTTACCGTCCATTACCGCCTTAAACGCCGCCCGCAGGGCTACTTCGGTTTTACCGAATCCCACGTCGCCGCAAAGCAGCCGGTCCATGGGCTGATCGCTTTCCATATCCTTTTTTACTTCGGTAATGGATTTAAGCTGATCCGGGGTCTCTTCAAAAACAAAAGTGGCTTCCAGTTCCTTTTGCCAGTGGCTGTCTTCCGAAAAGCGGTGACCGCCCTGGGCCTTACGCGCAGCATAGATGCGGATCAGCTCGCCGGCCATTTTTTTCAGCGATTCCTTTGTTTTCTTTTTAGCCCGTTCCCATTCCGGCGTGCCCAGTTTGGTCAGCCGCGGCGCCTGCCCTTCTTCGGAACTGTACTTTTGCACCCGGTTCAGGCGATCCACAGTCACGTAAAGATAATCGCCGTCCCGGTAACCGATTTTAATACACTCTTTGGTCACGCCGCCGTAGTCGATTTTTTCCATGCCCAGATACTGCCCGATGCCGTAATCGATGTGCACCACATAATCGTGGAGATTCAGACTGGAGAGCTGGCGCAGATACTCGCCGCTTTTAAAGCGGCGGTAGGTACGCGATCGCTTGAAACGGTTAAATATCTCGTGGTCGGTCAGCACTTCCAGTCCGGACGGTTCAAAAATAAATCCGTTATGCAACGCTTGCGGCATAAGCTTCCCGTTCACGGGTACGTCTTCTTCGTCCAGAATATCCTGCAAGCGCTCCATTTGTTCACGTGAACCGGTCTGGATGAACAACTGTGTTTTTTGCGGTGCGGCTTCTTTTTTCTTTAAATAATCGACAAATAGTTTAACGTTGCCGTTAAAATCAGGATGCGCCCGGCTGCTAAAAGAAACCTCCGGCCGATCTTCCGTCCGCACCAGATTGGTTTCCAGTACCGGATGCGTACGGTCCAAATCTGCCAGATGGTCGCCGGACAAATAAACCTCTTTC
>CAZJNP010000299.1:0-4239 GCA_964547355.1 uncultured Calditrichaceae bacterium | reverse complement strand
TTACAGGAGAGTGCCGTAATTAATGAAACCAAAAGGACTGAATATTTGAAATATTTTTTCATAAATTATTTCTTTGGTTCGATAAAACCGTAAATGCTTATCCGATCCGGTCCATACTGATTGCTGACCAGGATGATGTACTTTAGCTCAAATCCCGGATATACATAAGGCTTAAAATACTCCGTCAGTTTGTAATTGATTTCAATACCAGCCGGCAGCCACATATTACCCGGATGCTTATACGGCCCGCCAAAGTACATCAGGATGCGCCCTTTATGGTCAAATATCTGCACGTTTTCAAAAGCAGCGTCCACCACATAAAGCTTCCCAGTATGATCTGCAGCCACGCCTTTGGGCCGGACAAATAAACCGGGTGATTTACCAAAACCACCGATTCTTTTAATGAATTCACCCTGCTCATTAAAAACCTTTATCCTGGCGTCACCGGTATCGGTGACGTATATCTTTTCGTCATGAATGGTTAAATTGGTCGGAGAGAACAAATACTGCGGCGTAGCTTTTTTTACTTCGGGAAAGGCGAATAGAAATTTACGGGTATGTTCATTATACACTTTAATCTGATGCGCCTGCAAATCACAAATCCAGATTTTCCCGTTGTAGATGTGGACGTCGGTGGGTTTACCGGATTTTCCATCACCGATGGCGTATAAGTAATCGCCATCGGCGTTAAAAATTACTACTTGCTTTCGCAGTACATCGCTAATATACAGGCGGCCTTTATCGTCAAACGCGCAGTTGAGTGGCTTTTTTAGTTCGCCCAGTCCTCCCGGGACAAAGTAATCAAATTTCTTATTTTTAAGGTCAATAATCTCCAGACCCGGAAGCATGGTATCGCAAATATAGATTTTCCCATTGTGGACGCTTATGCCATAGGGTTTAATGATGGGACGCGCCGGTTCGTCACCCAGTACGTAATTGGTGAAGAAATTCCGCTTGCCCTGGATATCCTGCGAATTGCTGAAACGCATTAAAAACTGAATACGCGCCGTATCCGGAGGCGAAGGGAAGAACACCGGTACGTTGCGGGTACTTGCTTTGCGCAGCGTCCCGGAACAAGAGATTAACAGCCCTCCGATTGTGATTAGTAATATCCCGGTAAGGATGGTATTTTTTTTCATACGATTCTAAAACCTATGATTACACCTGTTCAAAAAACGATCCCACTATTAGGAATACCTTTTTAGTTTTGATTATTTATTATGACAGGTCAGGCAAAGAGCGCTGGCATCGTTCGATTTGATCAAGAGCTTGTCGATGCCGCTGCCGTTGTGCACGTCGTGGCAGGAAGCACATTGCACCTGTCCGTCAATCAACAAGTCTTCGCTGATCGTTCCGCCCAGTCCGGAATTGGTGGTAGTAGGGTCAAACAGGCCACCATCGTTGGAAGCCAAAGTAGCGTCATAAGTAAACGAAATGGGATGATCGTCGCTGAGATTGGTTCCGATATTGTCATTACCGGAGATGAAATAGGTGCCGCCGGTTTGATCGCCAAAATTGTCCACAGCCACGGTACCGTCATGACAGCTCAGACACAGTTTGGACGAAGCATCCGGCTGACCGGTGGTAGCGTCCATGGTGGCGCTGGAATAGGTGGTGAAAGTGGCGGTTGTGGATTCATGGTTCCACAGCGGCGCGTTGGTAATACTGGCGTCCGCGTTATGCGGAGTATGACAAACCAGGCAAATCTCTCCGGTGGTGTTCCAGGAGTCATCGGAAAAATCATGCGCGGAACCAACGATGGACTGCGCCCACAGGCTTCCTGCCCATAAGAATAGAAATGCTGCGATAAAAAATTTAGGTGCACTCATGATAGACCTCCATTTGTTAATGTTGGCATCTATTAATTGTAACTTTTAGGTTTATGATTCTTGCCATGGCAATACAAATAACATTCTCCGGCGAAATCCCCGTTATCAATGAATTCCAGGCGTGAATCTCCTCCTGTGCTTGCTCTGACTACGGAAGTGTCGAAATTGATTAAATGGGTATTGTTAGTGAAATTTCCCTGACTGTTACTGATGCCATGGGCGTCATGGCATACGCTGCAGGGTGTATCTTCCTTAACTATGTGTCTTTGGTGCACATTCCTTGAAAAATCGGAGCTGGTATTATTTACAATACTGTTACGATCGTGACACTGATAGCACAATTCATACGCCTGATAAGATTCAGGCGTATTATCGGCTGTTTCGTAATTATATTTCAGCAGATGGAAATAGTCCGAGCCATGGGGTCCTGAAACGGAGCTATTATTACTGGCATGGCAATCTGTACAGTAAATAATACTGGATTCCGTATAAGGGGAAATCAAACTTGGCACGTTGTTGTTTTGTCCGGCGCCCTCTATAGGATGAAAAGACGGATTGCTCAGATCAAATTCCAATCGTACGTTGGTTTGTTCGATCTGCCGGGGGATATTGGTACCTGGTTTTTCCGGACTATCCGCGTGGCATTTATAGCATAATTCATACTGGTACTCAATGGCGGTAACGGCGTTGCCGTCCGTATCGATACCCGGCACGCCCTGAATATAGGCGCTGGCTGCCGGAGCGGATGCGCTACCCGCCTGGGTCATGTGGGGATTATGGCAATCCACGCATTCCACATGTTCGTTCTGCACCGGTAAACCTTCCTCAGGATCGTGAACATTCGTGGTTGGATAGACGTTGTGTTTCCACTGTTTATTGATGTCCGTTTCCACATTTGTTGCGGCCACATTGCCGTTATGGCAAACCAAACAATTATCTTCTTCGCGGTAGTAGTTCAAAATGCGTACGGGGCCGTCGGCTGTGTGCGGCTGGTGGCAGTTCTCACAGCCATTTTCACTGACGGTGGAGTAGGGGGTATGCGGCCAGGGATCGCTGCCCGATCCGTTCCAGGTGGCAGTTGAGGTTTTATGGCTGGCGCTTTCCCAGCCCGATTTTTGATGACAGGACAGACAGAGGTCTGAATTCTGGTTGCTTGCCACCAGAAAATCGTGGTAAATATCCTGATGTGCGTCATGACAAGCTGTACACTGCAATTTATCGTTTTCCAGCGTAACCGGACCGCTAAGATTGGCCGGATCGATCAGCTCGTTATCAGCGGCGGCCAATGAAGCATCATACAGGAAAGAAACCGGGTGATCGTCCGACAGATCGGTAGAGAGATTGGTCGGGCCAACCGGCATGGTGGTGACGCCGTTGTTGAAGGTGATGGGCTCGCTGCGGCTGAGCACACTACCTAAAGCAATGGTCCCGTCGTGGCAGGAAAGGCATAGAATCGAAGCGCCGTCCGGCTGTCCGGGCGAGGCCTGAATGGTGGAACTATTGTAAAGAGTGTAATTTGAACCCGGGTCCTCGCGGTTCCACAAGGGTTTACGCGGACTGCTATTGTGTGGTGTGTGGCAGAAAATACAAACCTCGGTTTCACTGGTGGCTGTGATCGTTCCGGGGCCATTAACCGAAAGGTTATGTACAGTGTTGACGACCGACTGACCAAATCCCAACCAGGGAAGCATTATTAAAAGTAGTGTGCATGTTGTATGCTTTACGAACATACGTTACCTTTTTTGCAACTTAAAAAACTGAATCCGCCTGTTATAGCTGTCCGCAACAAAAATATTATCGTCATCATCAATAAAAATACCCACGGGCATCCAGAATTCGCCCTTCTTCTTTCCCTGTTTCCCGAAATGATACAGGTACCGCCCCTGCCTGTTAAAAACCTGAACGGTATGAAATAAAGCATCGACCACATAAATGTGCCCGTAAGAATCGGTAGCAATCCCTTTGGGGCGGGCAAAATAACCGCTGGCATCACCTGCCTCACCAAAAACAAACCGGGGCTTACCATCGCTGTCTAAAATCTGGACGCGAAAATTCATGGCGTCCACCACAAATACCGTTCCTTTTTGATCGATCCAGATGAATGTTGGAAAATTAAATTCAACGGGAGCCGTGCCTCTTTGGCCGATATGCCGAATCAATTGGCCGTTTTTATCAAGAATCGTAATTTTGTGTGCGCCGGTTTCTACCACCCATATTTGCTGTTTCTGTTTAAGAAAGGCGATCCCGGTAGGCCGGTTAAGAGACAGCGTATCGTTAAATACGCGCGGAAGTTCTCCCTGATTCACTTGTATGTAAATGCGGTTTTGTCTGGAATCCGTAAACAATACCTCATTGCCATCCATTGTGCACAAAGATACAGGAGAAGGAAAAGGCGCGGCGGATTTTAGAG
>CAZJNP010000298.1:0-4242 GCA_964547355.1 uncultured Calditrichaceae bacterium | reverse complement strand
ATATGTTAGTAGATACAGGGACTCTTTAGTTCTTTTTCTTTATATTATTGTTTCATTTCTGTTCATGCTTTCCAGCGATAAGCAAGTCGTCGAAGGCTTACGAAGCGTTTCGCTGGTAGGCGTGGGCGCCGTTGATGAGGCGCTGACTTCTCTTTCTTCCTACTTAGGCCTCAAATCTAAAATACGCGATCTGCGATTGAAAAACACGCAATTAGCCTATCAAAACTATCAGCTTCAGGAAGCGCTGCTGGAAAATTTGCGCTTAAGAAAACTGTTGCAACTTAAGCAGCAATCCGATTACCGGTTCATTCCGGCCAAGATCGTGGGGTTTAGCCCTCAGGATTTTGTGACAGGGTTTTTACTGGCTTCTTCGCACTTTCGCGAGATCCCCAAAAATGCGGCGGTGATTACGACCGAAGGCCTTGTAGGGAAGGTGGTTAAAATCAGCGCGCGCTATGCCATCTGCCAGAACTTACTGGACCCTAACAGTCGAGTGAGCGTGCGGATTCAGCGCAACCGCGAACTGGGCATCGTGTCCTGGGATGGGGGCAATGGTTTACTGCTGGAGAATATCCCTAACACGGTGGAAGTGAAAGAGGGCGATGTGTTGTTTACTTCGGGCATGAGTCAGATTTTTCCTTCCGGAATCAAAGTGGGGGTGGTGATCAAGGTCCGGAAAAAAGAGCAGGAACTGTTTCAGGAAATCCATGCCAAACCGGCGGTCAATTTTAATCGTCTGGAAGAAGTGTTTATTTTAACAGACCGGAAATCCGATGAATCATGAAAATAAATATTACTTGTTAATCGTGACCCTGTTTGGCCTGGGCAGTATCGTTTTCCAGAGCTTGGTGATTCCTTTTCTGGAAATACATGTCTGGCGTCCGGATGTGGTGCTAATCATTACTTTGTTGACGGCGCGCCGCTTTGGCTCGTTAAGAGGGAGCAGCGCCGGTTTTTTTCTGGGAATTATTCAGGATTCATTAACCGGTATGCCAGTGGGTATTACGGCCTTGCCCAAGGCCCTGGGCGGATACTTTGCCGGGAAACTGCGTGTTTATCGCCTGGAACCCGTGTATAATTATGTCTGGTTTACGGCGTTTATATTTTTGCACGAACTTATCACTTATGCCTTTTATCAGTTCAAAACGGATTTATCGTTTGCCGAACTGGTTTATACCCGGGCTTTTCCCAATACCGTTTATTCGTTTATCATGCTGGTGGTCATTCATTTCTTTACCCAAAAATATTTTAACGAATAATCATGCGCGAATTAGATCAGAAAGAAATAGACGGCCGCCGGAACGTCATCCTGTTATTTATTTTGGCCATATTTTTGTTTTTAATTTTTGGTTTTGTCCGGTTACAGGTTGTCAATCGAGAATTGTACGAACAGCAATCTTTAAATAATACCATTCGTGCTGTTATGGTTTATCCGGTACGGGGATTGATCAAGGACCGGAACGGTGACATCCTGGTGGACAACCGGCCGGCATTTTCTGTGGCGGTAATTCCAAGGACCATTTCCGATAGCACGCTAAATTATCTTGCGCAGCGCTTAGATTTGGATATAAAAAAAGTAAAGACTAAGTTAAAAAAGAACTATGGTTTCCGACCGGTAGTGATCGCTCATGATGTTCCCACGCAAGTGCTGATCGAGCTGGAAGAAAAAAAATTGGATTTTCCCGGTGTGTTAACTCTGGTGGATAGCAAACGCTACTACCCGCCCAAAGTGCGTTCGCCACATATTTTTGGCAACATCGGCGAAGTGTCGCAGTTGGAACAAATGGTGAATCCCGTTTACAAAGCTGGCGATCTGGTGGGGAAAAACGGACTGGAAAAAAAGTACGATCTCCTGTTGCGCGGAACCAAGGGTGTTCGTTACCTGAAGGTGGACGCCAACGGGCGCGAACTAGGCGACTATGATCCGGACCGTAATATTCCGCCGATTCACGGAAACGACCTGTATCTGTATATGGATTATGAAATTCAAAGATTTGCCGACTCGCTTTTTGAAGGTAAACGCGGTGCACTGGTTGCCCTGGACACCAGAACCGGAGGTGTGCTGGCTTTTGTCAGTAAACCGGATTATGAACCGGGACTTCTATCCGGCAGGATCAATGCTCAGCAGTGGCAAAAATTAGTCAGTGATCCCTACCATCCGTTGTTTAACCGCGCAATCCAAAGCACCTATCCGCCTGGGTCCACGTACAAACTAGTGGCCGCGCTGGCCGCCCTGCAAGAAGGGATCATAACGCCGGAATGGACCGCCTTTTGCCCGGGATATTACAAATTAGGGCGCAAAGTGATCCATTGCTGGAATAAAGCAGGGCACGGTAATATCAATTTATTGCAAGCCATCAGAGGTTCATGCAATGTGTATTTTTACCAGCTGGGTCTAAAAATTGGTTTACCGATCTGGTCGGAATACAGCAGAAAGTTGGGTTTTGGCAAACCGACGGGTATTGATTTGCCGAATGAATTCTCAGGACTGGTTCCCTCTGTGGAATATTTCAATAAAATATACGGAAAGAACGGCTGGACCAGGGGGCATCTGGCCAATTTAGCTATTGGGCAGGGGGAATTACTGGTGACACCTGTGCAAATGGCGGTGTTTACCATGATTATTGCAAATAAAGGGCTTTATCATCCGCCGCATATGGTCGATAAGATTTACGATTACACGACGCGAAAAAGCGTCCAGTTTCCCATCAAAACCGGTTATGTGGACGGCATATCCGACGATGTTTATGAGACGATCCGGGAAGGTATGCGGCGGGTGGTAAACGGCGGAACCGGGTGGCGGGCTAAAGTACGCGGAATAGAAATGGCCGGAAAAACGGGAACGGCGCAGAATCCCCATGGCGATGACCATGCCTGGTTTATCGGTTTTGCTCCTTATGAAAATCCTGAAGTCGCGGTAGCAGCTATTGTGGAAAACGGCGGCAGCGGAGGCGGCGTGGCCGCTCCCCTGGTTCGTAAATTTTTAGAGAAATATTTTTACGGAAAAGAACTGCCCCGCCCGGTGATTAAGAAAGATTCCACTGCTGTGGAAGAAAGCCCTTTGGCGCCGTTTCGGATTGATCGCTTAACGCCGTTGCAGATTACGTTACCGGTAGATAGTTTATAGGAAAAATTCATGAGAAAAAACCCGTTGACAAAAATCGATTTTTTCCTGCTTTCCCTGGTGGTATTCTTATCCGTTGCCGGGTTGTTTGCGCTGTATAGCGCCACAAATACCACTCAGGCGCACGGCTATTTTGTTCGCCAATTAACGGTGCTTTCCGTCGGTATCGTGATTTTATTTGCCATCACGTTTACGCCGCTGCGGGTTATTTTGAGGTTGTCTTATTTGTTCTATGCCTTGTCGGTTGGTTTGCTGGTGCTGGTTTATTTTTTTGGCGTCATCGGTTATGGTGCCGAGCGCTGGCTGTATCTTGGTCCGCTTAAATTGCAGCCATCGGAACCGGCCAAAATTGCCACGGTTCTGGCTGTGGCCAGATATTTGTCCCGCCCGGAAGTCGATATTAATCGATTAAAACATCTGATCGTGGTTTTGGCCTTTATTCTGGTGCCCTTTTTGCTTATAGCAAAGCAACCCGATCTGGGTACCTCGCTGGTGTTTTTGGCCATGATCATACCGATTTTGTTTTGGGCGGGTTTAAACTGGTTTATGCTGTTTGTTCTGATTTCACCGCTGGTCACGGTCATTGTTGCTTTTAATTGGATCGCTTTTGCCGTCTGGATGATGATTGTGGTTGGGGTTTTATTTTTTTCAAAAAGAAGATTTTCGTTGTTATTGACCATCTTTTTAATCCATGTGGCCGTGGGCGGTTTAACGCCCAAAATGTGGGATCAGTTGAGACCTTACCAGAAGCAACGCATCCTGACGTTTGCCAACCCGGAAAAAGACCCGCGCGGCAGCGGATACCAGATCATCCAGAGCAAAGTGGCCATTGGGTCTGGCGGCTTCTGGGGCAAGGGGTTTCTGAAAGGATCGCAAACGCAATTGCGTTTTCTGCCGGCTAAACACACGGATTTTATTTTTTCGGTCGTTGGTGAAGAGTGGGGCTTTGTGGGCGTTAGCATCATCTTAGCCTTGTTTTTTCTGCTGCTGGTTTATCTGCTCTACTTGGCTAGTACTGTCAAATCGCCGTTTAGCTCGATTGTTTTAGTGGGAATACTTGTGATTATACTATTTCATGTTTTAGTCAATGTCGGTATGACGGTGGGCGTGGCACGGGG
>CAZJNP010000297.1:0-4287 GCA_964547355.1 uncultured Calditrichaceae bacterium | reverse complement strand
CCTTTAGTTAAAAAGAAATAAAAATTTATCGCAAAAAGAATACCAATTCAAGTAAAAGGTAGTCCTATTTGCTCAGGTTAAATTTAACATTTTGCTGAAAATCCGGAAGATTTAGTTAAATGTTTAAATTTGTAGGAAAATTTCTTTGCATGAAAAAAAGAATTTGTTAAATTTTTATCTTTAATGAAGTTTGTGAATGAAATCATTTGTAGATTGCAAAGGATATTTTGATAATTCAATTTCAATGCGTTTTGAAGAATAGGGTAAATTATGGCAGAATTTAAGCTTAAGAAAGGGTACGATATTCCCATCATCGGCGAGCCGGAAGCAATCATGCAAGAAGTTCCCGCTCCCCAAAAAGCAGCCGTGCTGCCTTTTGAATTTCGGGGAATTAAGCCTAAGCTGCAGGTAAGGGAAGGTGATCTTGTTAAAAGGGGAACGCCTGTTGTTGCGGATAAGCAAAATCCGGATGTCGTACTGGTTGCACCCATAAGCGGCAAAGTCGTAGAGATTAACCGCGGTGAACGGCGTAAATTACTGGAAGTGGTGATTGAAAGCGATGGTCAGGACGATGCGATTGTTCATGGACCATGGTCTGAAAACGCGATTGAAAAAATGAATCGTGAAGAAGCGGTAACCGCTTTGCTGGCCAGTGGGTTATGGCCCTATCTCATTCAACGGCCGTTTATTAAAATTGCCGATCCTGGCGATGTACCACGCGATATTTTTATTTCCGGTATGAACACGGCGCCATTGGGAGCGGATCCCAATTTTATGCTTCAAGGGGAAGAAGACAATTTCCAGATCGGATTAAATATTCTGCGCAAATTAACCGACGGTAAGGTCTACCTTTCTCTTGACGGTAACGGAAAGACCATAGCTCCGGCGTTTGAAAAGGCTTCCGGGGTGGAGAAAAACGTGTTCAGCGGTCCCCATCCGGCCGGAAACGTGGGTGTTCATATCCACCATATTAAACCCTTAAAGTTGGGAGAGAAGGTCTGGCAAATTCAGCCTTACGCGGTTGCCCTGATCGGGCGCTTTTTTAAGGAAGGGCTCTACCCGAACATGCGCATCGTTGCTGTGGCTGGTTCATCTTTGAAAGAACGGAAGTATTTCAAGACTGTGGTAGGAACACCGTTGAGCGTGTTAATTTCCGAACAAAATATTATCGATGATGAAGTGCGCTATATCTCCGGCGATGTATTAACGGGGCGTAAGACCATGCTTAAGAGCTATTTAAGCTATTATGATCATTTGATTACCGTGATCCCGGAAGGTAAAAAGAATCGTAAATTTCTGGGCTATTTTCGACCCGGCTTGGATATGATCAGTTTTTCCAGAACATTCCTTTCACGCTGGATTTATGGCAATCGAAAAAAGTTTGTGCTGGACACACTGGCAAAAGGCGCTCCCAGAGCATTTGTAATGAGCGACAGCGAATACGAAAAGGTGATGCCGATGGATATTTTACCGATACCTTTGGCAAAGAGCATTATTGCCGGCGATATTGAAGAAATGGAAGGGCTCGGCATTCTGGAATTAGCAGAAGAAGACGTGGCCTTATGTTCATACATCTGCCTTTCAAAGACCGATTTTGGCGGTCTGTTGCGTGAGGGGTTAGATTTGATTGAACGTGAAGAAGGTTAAGAAATTCAAATAGAAGGGAAGAATACATTGAGTTTCTTGGAACAGTTTTTTGAGAAACAGCGTCCGAAGTTCGAAAAAGGCGGCAAATGGGAAAAATGGTTTCCTTTGTTCGAAATGGCCGATACCATTTTATTGTGGACGAACGAGCGGACTACTGACGGGCCTCATGTGCGCGATGCGCTTGACC
Source organism: uncultured Calditrichaceae bacterium (assembly GCA_964547355.1). Classification (GTDB taxonomy): domain Bacteria; phylum Calditrichota; class Calditrichia; order Calditrichales; family Calditrichaceae; genus CAZJNP01. Next base: position 2,453 of record CAZJNP010000297.1, on the reverse strand, counting down.
TGAAACGGTTTATGATGATAGTGGTCATGGCGCTTTTACCAACGACCCTGTTTGGCATGTATAATATTGGCTTTCAGCACTATCGGGCGATTGGGGTGGAAGCCGACTTCTGGTCTTTGGCGGCTTTTGGAGCGGCAAAAATGCTGCCGATTATCATTGTCTCGTATCTGGTAGGCGGATTCTGGGAAGTGTTGTTTGCGTTGATTCGCAAACATGATGTGAATGAGGGTTTTCTGGTTACCGGATTGCTCTTTCCGCTGGTACTACCACCCACCATGCCGCTATGGGAAGTGGCCGTTTCCATCTCATTTGGCGTGGTCATCGGGAAAGAAGTGTTTGGCGGAACCGGGATGAATATCTTAAATCCTGCGCTTACCGCCAGGGCATTCGCCTTTTTTGCCTATCCCGGAAAGATTTCCGGAGACAAAGTCTGGACGGCTATTGACACCGTTAAGGATAAGGTGGTGGATGGTTTTTCCGGCGCCACACCTTTGCTGGTAGCTTCGTCATCACCGGCTGGCGAAACGGCGGTACATCATCTGACAAATGCCGGCTATGCGTCCTATTCTTTCTGGGACATGTTCTGGGGCTTTATTCCGGGAAGCATGGGTGAAACCTCTACGGCGGCTATTTTAATCGGCGCTTTTATTCTGATTGTTACCGGTGTGGGGAGCTGGCGCATCATGGCTGCGGTATTTGCGGGCGGTTACGGCACAGCGTTGTTGTTCAACTGGCTGGCCGGCGCCGGTACTTCCGGAATTTTTACGCTGCCTCCTTATTATCATCTGGTGATGGGTGGATTTGCACTGGGCGCGGTTTTTATGGCTACCGATCCTGTTTCTGCTGCCCAGACCAGATTGGGTAAATGGATTTACGGAATTATGATCGGAATGTTGGCCATCCTGATCCGCACCGTGAATCCGGCTTACCCCGAAGGCATGATGCTGGCCATATTATTTATGAACATCTTTTCACCGCTGATTGATTACTATGTGGTGAAAGCCAATATAAAAAGGAGGTTAAGTCGTGCATAGCAATGCCTATACATTCCGGTTTGCAGCCATTGTCACCATCGTGTGCAGTGTTCTTTTAGCCGGTGCAGCCACCTTACTCAAACCCCGTCAGGAAGAGAATCAAAAGCTGGATGCAAGAAAAAATATTTTAACGTCCATCGGGATTCAGCCGAAAGACGGGAAATCCTTTTCCAGAAAACAAATTAATGATTTATACGCCAAATATTTTCGGGAATTCGTCGTAAACAAAGAAGGCGAGATCGTCAAAGGTAAATTGCCGGAAGAATTAGATCCCAAAAAGGATACCGATCTTTTCCCTTTATACGAGGCCGTGAAAGATGATTCTTTGTTTGCCTATGTGATTCCCATTTCCGGCAAAGGTCTCTGGTCCACCATTTATGGTTATCTGGCCTTAAAACCGGATTGTGATGAGATCATTGGGGTTACGTTTTACCGCCATGGCGAAACGCCGGGATTAGGCGGAGAGATTTCCAAAGAATGGTTTACGGATAATTTTAAGGGCAAACACATCCGCGATGCAAACGGTAACCTTGTTCCCATCCGGGTAATTAAAGGCAAAGTGGCGGAAAAGTGTACGCCGGAAGAAGCGGATCATTGCGTGGACGGGATCAGTGGTGCCACGCTAACCGGCCGTGGGGTTACTAATTTTTTTAAGACAGAACTGGAAAAATACGAACCTTTCTTTAGCAAGGTGCGAAGCAAAGAGGGGAGTGTCTGATGGCAGAAGTTAAAGAATTACAAAAAAAGCCCAAAGAGAAGCTTTTTTCCAAAAAAAATATTCGCATTCTTAAAGAACCGTTAAGCGATAACAATCCAATTACCTTTCAGGTGTTGGGTATCTGCTCCACTTTGGCGGTTACTGTTCAGATGCGTACGGCATTGGTGATGTCTTTAGCTGTGATGTTTGTGCTGACATTATCCAACGTGACGGTTTCACTGCTCAGAAAGTATATTCCGTCTAAGATCCGAATCATTGTGGAACTGGCTGTGATTGCCACGCTGGTGATTCTGGTTGATCAGATCCTCAAAGCTTACTTATTCAATATCAGCAAGCAATTGAGCGTTTTCGTAGGATTGATTATCACCAACTGTATTATTATGGGACGTGCGGAGGCTTTTGCCCTGCAAAACAAACCCTGGCCATCTTTTCTGGATGGTCTGGGGAACGCTCTGGGTTACGGTTGGATTTTGATGGCGATTGCCACTTTCCGCGAAATATTAGGCAGTGGCAGTTTTTTTGGTTTTCAGATTATCCCGGACGCCCTTTACCAGGCCGGCTATGAAAATATGGGATTGATGGTTCTGTCGCCGGGCGCGTTTATTCTGTTGGGATTGCTGGTCTGGGTACAACGATCCATTACTAAAACCGTGCATGAATAATCGAGGTGGATCATGTTAGAGCATTATTTAAGCCTGTTT
>CAZJNP010000296.1:0-4297 GCA_964547355.1 uncultured Calditrichaceae bacterium | reverse complement strand
GCCCTGTTGAAAGTCTGGCCGAAATAATACTTCATGGTACGGTCGATTTTAGCTTCAAATTGTTTGCCGATCGCTAATGATTTTTTAAACGCTTTGACCATACCGGGAAATTCTTCTTTTTTCCCATACAGCTCACCGAGCAGATACCAGGCTTCGGCATTATTCGGATATTTTTCCGTTGCGATTTTGGCTAATTTCAGCGCATTGTCAAATCGCCCGGCATTAAAATCAACGAATGCGCCTTCCAATTCCGGTGGGCGGCAGGATGAAACCACCAGGGCCATCGTCACCACAAGTATTAAAAGACTCACAATTCTCTTCATAATACAGCTCCTTTTAAATAAATAAGATTAATGAATGATTAGTTTTGATAATTCTTCTTTATCCGGATTCCGGACAACACCTTTTTCTGTTATTATTCCGCTAATAAGATGTGCCGGCGTTATATCAAAGGCCGGATTATACACTTTGTAATCCGCCTTTTCCGGGATGCGCCAAAAATCCAGAACTTCCTCCTTCGGGCGTTGTTCAATGGGAATTGCCTTGCCGTCGGTAATGGAAAAATCAAAGCTTGACAAAGGCGCAGCCACGTAAAAAGGAATTCCGTGGTGTTTAGCTAAAACCGCCAAGCCGTAAGTGCCGATTTTGTTAGCCACGTCACCGTTGGCTGCGATACGATCCGCACCTACCAGAATGGCATCGATTTTTTCCTGCCGCATGACCAATCCCGCCATATTATCCGTGATCAATGTGGCGGATACCCGGTTGTATTGCAATTCCCAATAGGTTAATCTGGCTCCTTGCCCGACCGGCCTGGTTTCGTCCACGAAAACATGAACTTTTTTCCCTTGATTGACCGCTTCGTAAACAATTCCGAGAGCGGTACCGATTCCCCCGGTCGCTAAAGCACCTGTATTGCAGTGCGTGATTACCTGACTTTCATCCGCTAATAGCTGTGCGCCATAGCGTCCGATTGCGGTGCATGTTTCCTTGTCTGAAAGATGTATGGACAAGGCGGTGTCTCTGAGGGTCTTCAGCACCGATTCCACGTCCGGGGCCTCGTGTGTTGCCACGGATGCAACCATCCGGTCTATTGCCCAGGAAAGATTCACCGCTGTCGGGCGTGCCTTTTTTAGCTTTGCCGCCCCTTTGCGCAATGCAGGAAAAGAAAACTCCCCTTTTTTTGCTAAGTTGTTGGCATACACAAATAACCCGTAAGCGGCGGTAATGCCAATCGCAGGAGCGCCCCGCACTTTCAGACTTTTAATCGCTTCAATCACCGCTTCCAGGGAGTTTAATTCCGTGTATTGCAGCGTATAAGGCAGAAGCATCTGGTCTATTATTTTCAAGGTATTGTTTTCAAAAACAATTGTTTCTAAATTCATTAAAGAACGCCATAAATTAATTTAGCTTTTAAAATTACGAAAAATAAATAGTGTACGCAATAAAAAGGATTGCTGCTTATGACCCGCGGTTTTAGCTGGAAAAATCAAATCGTCTTTTTCATTAGTTTATTATTATTTGTCATTCAACCTTCCCTTGCTCAGACAGATTCGTTCAACGAAAAAGAATTTTTCGACAACCTAAGAAATTCTTATTACACGTTAAGTTCGCAGGGAATTAAAAACTTTGTCGCCCTGGTGACAAGTAATCATATGGAAACTTTTGCCCAGGCGAACTGGCAAAATAAAGAAATCTTCCCTTTGCAACTGATCTGGTTTAATCCCAGAAAAATTTATATCTCGCAAAAAGGTGTACCCAAAATTAAGGAAGGCCGTTATAAAGAATACCAGGATTTAGTCAATGCTTTAAAGACGCAGCTTAAAGGAATCCTTACCGATCTGGAGCGTTTTTACTTTACAGGCATCTACGACAACATTACCGGAGATTATGTGCTTCAACATAATGAAGAGGCCGTACAGATCACGCAGGTCCAAAGTATAGGTAATGTGTTGACCAAGGTGAAATACCTGTTTGGTTATAACGGCTTGTGTTTATACAACGAAATCATATATCCCAATGAGAATAAAACCATTGCCATCTATCCGCGTTTTAAGATTGTAAAAGACAAATGGCTTTGCCAGGGTTGGACCGTCCAAACCTACATCGGTGATAAAGTGGAGAGTGGCTTTAATATTACGATTCAAAACGGTTATATGGGCCGGGTATGGGTGCCTGTTTCTATTTTGATCGAAGTTCAAAAAGCGGAACTTAAGGGTGAAACATTTTTTGATGAAATTAAACTAAGAAATTATCTGTTTGACCAATCCATTCAGTTTGTACCGGGTCCTAAGAAAAGCCGTTAAGCAAATTTTTAATTTTTTTCTTGATCTGTTCTTCCGGAATTTGTTCCCGTGCTTTTACCCGAACGATTTCTTTCAGCTTTAATTCGAAGTGGATTTTTTTGTCGCAAGGTAAGCAATATTCGAGATGCGCTTCAAAAAGCTTGTTTTCCACGGCATCAAGTTGTCCGTCAATATACCGTTGCGCCAATCGTTCGATATCCGCACAATCATAATGTTTTTTATTTTCTGATTTCATCCGTTACATATCCCCGCTCTTTTGCATATTTCCACAAGTACCGCTGCAGCAATTTCCTCCCCCGATATAAACGGGACATCACCGTTCCCAATGGAGCGTCTATTATTTTGGATATCTCGTTATAGGAAAATCCTTCCACATCGCAAAGAAGCACTACCAATCGAAATTGGTAGGGTAAACTTTCCAATGCCCCTTTAACATCGTCATCAAACAAATGCTCCAAAAATTCTTCCTTGGAAGTTTCCTGCATGCTGATCGATTCATCCAAACGCTTGTATAAATAAAACTCTTCCATGTCATCGTAACTGACCTTTTGGGGCTTTTTGATCGCTTTGCGATAAGCGGTGATAAAAGTATTCACCATAATTCGGAATATCCAGGCCCGGAAATTGGAGCCTTTTTGAAACTGATTCAACGCTCGAAACGCTTTATATAAGGTATCCTGAACCAAATCTTCCGCATCGTGCTGATTATGCGTCATCCGTACCGCCGTGTTGTAAAGCGACACTAAATGCGGTTCGACCAGTTCAGAAAACATTTTCTGCTTATTTTCGGACAAACGACCTCCGTATTTCTTTTACACAAAAAAACCTAATAAAATCATATTTTCAAATCAATACGCTCTTGCCTCGTCCATAAAGCCTGTTTTGCAAATGTATGATTGTTTTCCAGCTACATTTTTTCTACGGCTAATATATAAACGTTTAATGTTTCTCTGCAACCGTGGTTAAAATGATCCTGAATGTAGTGCCTGTTCCGGGTCTTGTTTCTTTCAGAATCAATTTTCCCTTGTGGTACTCCTGAACAATTCTTTTAGCAAGATTCAGGCCTAATCCCCAACCTCTTTTTTTTGTGCTGAAACCCGGCTTAAAAATATTTTTCTTATCTTTTGAAGAGATGCCCTTGCCATTATCGGTAATGTCTATATATGCCGCATTGCGTTCCGGGTTCCCGTGTATGTGTATTTTTATTTTCCCCTGATCCGAATTGATGGCGTCAATGCTGTTTTTAATCAAATTCTCCATGACCCACTCAAACAGGTCTTCGTTTAACAGCACGGTAAACGCGCCATCTTGTTGTACTTCGATGGTAATCTTTTTTTGAATATGCGGCAATCGCCGGTTAAAATATTCCACCACTGCCGTAATTACCCGGTTTATCCGGGTCGGCTTTAATTCAGACACAGACCCGATTTTTGAAAAGCGGTTGGCAATTTTATTCAGACGTTCCAGGTCTTTTTTTATTTCAGCAATAACCTGCTCGCGCATATCCGGTTCCATGGCCAAAAGCTCCAACCAGCCAGCGATGGAGCTGAGCGGTGTGCCTAACTGATGGGCCGTTTCCTTTGCCATTCCGACCCAGATGAAGCCCTGCTCGCTCTTTTTGATGTACGAAAAACCGAGATAGCCAATCAGGATAAAGATGGCCGCCGCCCCAATGGCCAGGTAGGGAAACATGCGCAGCTTATGAATTACAGGCGAAAATCCATAGTAATAGTAACCCAGTACAATGGAATCCTGATAGGTAATCGGTATGGGATTATTTTCCGCCGCCATCTGAGCAAGAATTTTCTCCAGTTTCAAAGAATCTTCTTTGGAAAATTCCGAAGGATGTTTCTGATCCAGACCCGGTGAAATATTAATCCAGCTCTGCGGATGCCGGTCGCGATCGGTATAAATAATCGGATAATCGGCACCTTGAATGACATCACTGAAAAGAAAATCAATATCGGAATTAAAGTTGGGATTATTTATGT
>CAZJNP010000295.1:0-4298 GCA_964547355.1 uncultured Calditrichaceae bacterium | reverse complement strand
CCGGTGAACATTAACAATGTAGTTAGAATGAATATCCTCTTTAGCATACACGCTCCTTTTGATTTAAATTAATGAATGATTTATTTTGAATTGGGCAATAATAACAGTTTTTATTGTATCAGTATTTGACGCCACTCACTTTTTTAAGGATGCACTAGTGATATACAAATAATTTTTTGCTTGAGTTTGGTTTGTTTTAGAAGAATTGTTATATTTATCTAACAAATGTTGTATATTAATGACGGAAGCTGCATCTAATTAAGCAGAAGAAACAAGGAGATTGAAAAATGAAACGGATAAATCTTTCCTATGAGTGGATACGGGAGGTGTTACCGGAAGGCATTACCGTACCTTCAAGTACGATCATCAGCGGACCCGGCGGTTCTGCCAAGCCCTTAATTGCCGCCATGATTTTGTCCGAATGGCTTCGGCAGAAAGGCAAAATCATCCATCTGTTGATTAATTCGGATAGGATGTATGCCCAAAAGTTGCTGGCGCTTTATGGCACAGAGGAAAAGCAGATGAAAGGAAATGTATTCTTCATCGAGTTTGATCCGCAAGTTTCCGGGATTGAGGAAGTGTCCGTTGATCATCTGAAAGCCAATATACTAAAAAAAGAAACCTGGGATGAATCCATGAACCGGGCAAGGATCGCTTTGAATGATCCGTCTGAAGAAGCGCTGATCTTTGGAGCGGCCATGAATATTTTATTGTTTTCCCCGACTTTCGGGAACTCTGTTTTTCAACGCATGTTGACTATGGTTGGAAACGGGACGTTTTGCCTGTTCACCATCAGTAACAACGTGTTTGAAGAAAAGATGGCCCGGATCGAGCAGGCGGCCCAAAATCTCCTTTTTACTTACACGGAAAAGATTATGGAAATGTATTTAAAAGTAGAACGGATGAAAGATGTGCCCTTTAAGAAAGGAGCTGTGAAAGTACCGCTGAACGAAGAAGAATTACGCCAGATGCGGTCTGAGGCGGAAAAGATGCGCAAACACCTGATCCCTATGTTACGGAAAATATAGCATGTAAGCATCCGGCGCTTAACAAAAAGACAGCGCGTTTGTGCGCTTGGCCTTCTGATAGAATACCTGAAGTTTTCAGGTTAAATTAAAGAGATCGTTTTTGAAAGGAGCGCTTATGGGCAAAACATTTAAAATTGTCTGTCATTTTCAGGCTATGGGTATCAAGGAGGTGGAGGCCTCTGACTTGGAGGAAGCGATGAAACTGGCAGAGTCGGAGGATATTGCCATAAAAGCTGATACGATCCGTCAGATGGGGAATTGCCGGGTGGATGCGGAACTTTCCCGGAACTATGTTCAAAAGGAAAATTCCGAAGCGCATAAAGAGTATCTGAATTGGGGTAGCGAATAATACACATTTTAAGTGAATCAATTAAAATTATACGTATGTATGGTAGATGATTGAAAATTCAACCACGGAGGAGATGATGTCTGAGACGATAACCAGAGAAGACGTACTAAAAACAATTGAGCATATCGAACATCCTGAGATTGCCGCCACTCTGATGGAACTGGGTATGATTCTGGACGTAGCCGTAGAAGGAAATATTGCCACAGTGGCAATGGCTCTACCCATGGTAGGTATCCCGGAAGCGGTTAAGAATGCGCTGATTTCCAGCATTCAACAACCGATTGAGTCTCTCGGTCTTCGCATGCAGGTGCAGTTTTTCGAAATGACGCCCGAAGTGCGTGATCGTTTTTTTGTTACTGCCCGGGCGCGATGGAAGGGTTCTATTTAAATTAAGACAAACGAAGGATACGAAATGTCTGTGGTATTTAATCATGTGGCTGTGGCCAGCAGCGACGAAGAGCAGGCTCGTCTGTTTTATGGCGAACTACTGGGCTTACAGGAGTCCTATCGGTTCGAGGTGCCGGCAAAACTTGCACAGCAAATATTTAATTTGAACGATAATCTGAAGGTGTTGGTGTTTAGCGCCGGTTTTCTGAAATTGGAAGTTTTTATTCTTCCTAAGCCGGAAGCGGCGGTTCCGATGATTAATCATATTTGTCTGGATGTGGACAATCGTACACAGCTACTAAACAATTTGCGACGTCATGGAATAGAGGTTCTTGAAATTCAAAGGGAACATGGAACCACGGTATTTGTAAAAGATTTCTACGGTAATTTGCTTGAGATCAAAGAAATTCAAAAAAACGAAAAATAAGGGGAATGAATATGCCAGCTGACCGCAATCACATCATGGGATCGGGCGGAAATTGTGTCTGTCCCAAATGCGGATACCGGGCGCCGCATCGCCGCGGCTTGCCCTGCCAGGAAGAACGCTGCCCCAAATGCGGGGCTAAAATGCTGCGGGAGGGTTCTTATCATCATGAATTGTGGAAGAAAAAGACTGGCGGTAAATGAATACTGCCAACAAATCTTTAATTGAGGTAAAGCGGAATGAGTAAATATCAGCTTGTTCTTTACCCCGACGTCGTGTTGCGTAAACGGGCCCTGGAGGTCGCCCAAATCGACGGTGATTTAAACGATCTGATTTCCGCCATGGCCGGTATCATGTACCAATATAACGGCATAGGATTGGCCGCACCGCAGGTCGGTTATCTGCAGCGAGTCATTTTAGCCGATATCGGCGAAGGTCTGTTGACGCTGGTCAATCCGGAAATCATTCAGAGCGAAGGAGCGGCCTATCTGGAAGAAGGCTGTTTAAGTCTGCCGGAAATCCAGGTGGGGGTGAACCGCAAAGAAAGGATTCTGGTGCGGGGACTGGATAGCGACGGAAAGGAAAAGGAACTGGAACTGCACGGCCTGATGGCCAGAGTGGTTCAACACGAAATCGACCACCTGGAAGGAAAATTGATCATCGACTATGCTTCCACTGTGGAAAGATTTCAAATACGCGACCAATTGGAAATGCTGGAAAAAAAGTATAAATTCCATACTTTAAACAAGGATCAGTAAGAAACCGGATGATTATCCATGCCCAAAACCCAACCTTTTGATCGTTACGCCAGGGAATATGAAAATTGGTTTGTAAAAAACAAACTTGCTTACCAGTCCGAACTTGAGGCGGTACGTTCTCTGATGCCGCGTAAGGGAATCGGAGTGGAAATCGGCGTGGGTAGCGGCTTGTTTGCCGCACCTCTGGGTGTGCGCATTGGCGTGGAACCGTCACCGGTGATGCGCAAACTGGCCCTCTCCCGGGGCGTTCATGTACTGGACGGCTGTGCAGAAAAACTTCCCTTCAAACAGGAATTTTATGACTTTGCTCTGATGATTACCACGGTCTGCTTTCTGGACGATGTATCCCGGGCTTTTGAAGAAGCGCATAGAATCCTCAAAACAGGCGGCGTGTTTATTAACGGTTTCATCGACAGAGAAAGCCGGCTCGGTCAGCAATATCTGGAACATAAAGACGAGAATGTTTTTTATCGTTACGCCAGCTTTTTCTCGGTACCGGAAATGGAAGAGTTATTAACAACGGCCGGATTTAAATCCTTTGCTTATCGCCAGACGATTTTTAATTCATTGGATCAGATCGATCAAAAAGAACCCGTTTTGGAAGGTTACGGCAAAGGAGCGTTTGTTGTGGTGAGAGCCGAAAAATAAACAGGGAAAGGAAACGTAAATGGAAAGAATCTATCCCGAATCCAAAGTGGAAATCCAGGGTTTCATGGCGAGATATTATGATGGTTTGTTGAATGCAGTTACGTTTGGGAAGTACGAAGCTTTTATTCGCTCAGCCATAAAAAAACTGGGGTTAAAGCCGGATGAGGCCGTGCTGGACCTGGGCTGCGGAACCGGTAAAAACGCCTGCCTGATGCGACAATATCTTGATGAAAACGGCTACATATTAGGGCTGGATATTTCCGAAGAAATGGCTGCACAGTTCAAAAAGAATTGCCGGCAATTTTCGAATGTGGAATTTCGGGTCCAACGGATTGATCAACCTTTTAAGATCGATCGTCCCTTTGACCGTGCGTTCATCAGTTTTGTGATCCACGGTTTTCCCCATGAAATACGGCTGCAAATCATAAAAAATGTTTACGATAATCTCAAACCGGGCGGATTATTCAGCATCCTCGATTTTGGTTATTTCAAAGTAAAGGAGATGCCGTTTTATTACCGCATTCCGTTTACCACCGTGGAGTGTCCATACGCCTTCGATTTTGTAGAGCGGGACTGGAAAGCCATTTTAAAAGAGCACGGTTTTTCATTCGCCGAAGAATACTTCTGGTTTAACAACTATGCCCGCCTGTTAACGGTGAAAAAGGAAGCAAAATGATCGAAAAGGCGGCGGACATCATACACAG
>CAZJNP010000294.1:0-4332 GCA_964547355.1 uncultured Calditrichaceae bacterium | reverse complement strand
TGGTAAGCGATACGATGATCAAACTGTTCTTGTATAATCCAGTGTTCCCGAATGGGAAGCCCCAGCGCCTGCATTGTTTTGCGAAAACCGTTCAACCGGTCTCGGGCGTTGGTTTCTCTTAGATCACCGCTGATAAAGGCAATGTTACGGTGCCCCTTTCCGGCCAGATATTCAACGGCCAGTTTTGCCCCTAACATATTATTCACATCGATAAAATGGACATTTTCACCATAGTATTTATGATTTACCAGTACGAAGGGGATTTTTTGCCTGGCCAGGGAAAGAATCCGCCCATCGCCGTAGAATGTCTTCAACAGTAGCAGCCCGTCCACCATTTTGCTTCGAAACAGATTGGCAAATTCTTCCTGATCGCCTCCTTCCGGATTAAACGGGAACAGCATGATGCGATACTCGTGGTGCAGCGCCGTGTCCGTAATTCCGCTTAAGACCTGAGATATGTAGTTATCCAGCAAAGCGTGTTCTGTGCGGGGAATTGCCACTCCGAGGACCATACTGCGCCTGCTGGAAAGACTGCGCGCCAAATAATTCGGCTGATACCCCAAACGCTTAATGATTTTGCGAATGCGATCGGCGGTTTCTAGGGCAACCGGGCCCTTTCCGCTTAGCAGCCGGGAAACGGTCATCGCAGAGACGCCGGCTTCCCGGGCAATATCGGCGATTGTTATTCTATCTTCATTGTTCTTCATTTGATCAATACCAGTTTTTTTATCATCGACTGCGTTTCGGATTGGAGTCTCAGATAATACACGCCCGAGGCGCAGTCGGTATTTTCCCAGCGCAGGGAATGCTTCCCAACTGTTGTGATTCCTTCCACTAACCTTTCGATTAATCGACCTTCAGAATTAAAAATGCTTAATTGAACTCTCTGCTCTCTCGGTAGCTGAAATTCGATTTTCAATTCACCGTTAAACGGATTGGGGAATGTTTTGAGACGTAAATTTATCGGTACCGCAGGCGGTGTTTCGGTCCGGATTCCGGTGGTAATTTGTAGCACGGCGGCCGCTTTTTTTAGCAAAGGCTGGGACTCATCCAGCGCGTCATGCCCCAGCGCCCAGATCATACAGCCGGCCAGATTCTTATTTGTAGCATAATTGCACTTTAACTCGATGGACGTGGTATCATCGTAAGTAATCAATTTGTCTCCGCTCGTGTTGGTTAAATAGGGGACTTTGGAGACCTCGTCCCAGTGGTACGACCAACCATTGCCGATCATGGCGACGATATCTTTATAGCCATAAGTGACGTCTCCGCCTGTACTGGACTGGTACAAGCCCTTGGTATTAAACTGCCGGCCGTAGAAAGGTAAACCTAACAGAATTTTATCTGAGGAGACGCCTCTTGTGTCCATTAAATAGCGCACACCCTCGTCCACCGAGCCGCAGTAATCATTGGAAGGCGCGTATAAAGGCGCATTATGTCCCGAATGATTAGTCCAACTTCCGTGAAAGTCATACGTCATGGCATTATACCAATCGACAAAATAAGAAAGGACGTCAAACCGGAACCATTTACCGTACCAGTCGCCCACCGGCACCGCCATGGTCAGCAGATACAATCCGTCCATCCCATCCAGTTTTTTCCGCAGCTCGTCCATTAGCTTTACCATATTGCTGCGGTCGGTCTCGGATTCCGGGAATTCCCAGTCGATATCAATGCCGTCATAACCGTATTGCCGCATAAGCGCGGTAATATTGGAAATGAAATTCGCGCGCGCATTGTCATCAGCCGCCATAGGAGAAAAACCGTAGGAATCGGTTGCGCCTCCGACGGAGAGCAAAATTTTCCGTCCGGCCTGATGGGTTAGAGCAATCAGTTGCTGGTTAAAAAAGCCGTTTTCATAAGAAATCGATCCGTCGCTTTCCGGCCAGACGAAGGCGTGAAAAATATGCGTAAGATGCTCGAATTGAATGTCATCGGGGCGAAACTGAGTTTGATTCCAAGACGGATAGTAACCGCCCAACTTGTATTCCTGGGAAAGGCTTGGTCCGATGAGCAGTAAAATCCAGACAGATGCTATTTTCAGAGAAAATCTTTTCATATGCTTATCTCATAAACATCATTTTTTTGTATGCCGTGAATTTTCCTGCGCTTAAGCGATAAATATAAATCCCAGAAGAGACCCGTGCGCCCCGGGCGTCACGGCCGTCCCAAATGAATTGTGCTTTTCCCGCCGGCAAAGTCCCGGAGTATAGCGTCCGAACTAAACGTCCGCGCACATCAAAAATCTTCAGTTGAATTTCCTGATCCTGAGGCAAAGAGAAAGAGATTACAGTGAACGGATTAAACGGGTTGGGGAAATTCTGATTCAACTGCAATTGATCGGGAAAATGTTCATTCCTTTTGATAATCGATGTACTGCCCTGCCCTTGATTAAAATAAGCGCTAACAAAAACTAACGGCGCATTCCAGTACACAGCGATCTCATTAGAGGCATAACTTCCTTCATCATCCACATAACACAGAGCCGGTGGAGTGTTGATGTTAAAGGTTGTCTGAAGCACAGGATCGTCCAGATACTTATCCGGACCGCCGGCCAGCAAACCGGGCACGGGTTCTTCAATTCCGTCCGCGGCCGAGGGCGCGTGATGAATATGACGCGGAGCGTTGGTTCCGATGGCGGTCGCAAAGGTCATGTTATGGGCATTGCAACCCAGAATATAGTTTAATTGATGTAATGCTACATTGTAATATTGCTCATTACCGGATTCTTCATACACAAAAATCAAAATAATCGCTTTGTTCAGAACTACGGAATTGGAACCCCAGTAATATTCCCAGCCATTCATGGCCACATGAAAACCATCTTCCTGGCTTACCGTGACCAGTTCGGCTGCGTAATCATCTAAGGCGTTTCGGATATTGTTCTTAGCCGATTCAATTGCCGCACTTTGCTTGCTTCTCAAATAAGTAATCTGAGCCAGTGGTTTCACATATTGCCAACTGGCCTGATCCCGAATGATTTCATCTTCCTGATAATGGGCAAGGAAGTAATCGTTGTAAACAGAGGAACCGGTGGCTTCGAACAATTCCGCTGCCGCCCACAGGCGTTCGTCCCGGTCGTCATCATCCCCATACTCGCCGGTTTCCGTATCGTCCGGATTCTGGAACCCGCCCTCAGGAACGATCTCGGTATGGGCTTCCAGAAACTGCCATGCGTCTTGCGCGGCTTTCAGACAGCGGGTAGCGTATTCTTCGTCTATTATCTGAAACACCCTGTATGCCCGGGCCATGATGGCCGCGAAGTCGGCCGTAGCCGTGCTGGATATTTCATAGATGTAACGAGTGTCGTAACTCTCATCCGGCATAATAAATCCGACAAAATCCTTGGTGGTAACTTTAAAATAGACGCCCCCGTTTGTTGTATCCTGCATGGAAAGAAGCCAGTCCAGTTCATATTTCGCTTCATCCAAAAGATCCGGTCGACCGTTGCCGCTCTCCGGAATATTCAGGTCGTCCGTGGATAGATACTCCGGAAAGTATTCGTGCAGCATCAGCAGATAGGCCAACGCATTGGCCGCCGGAACCACGTACTTGCCATAATCCCCGGCGTCATGCCAACCGCCGCGGGTGTTCCGGTAGCCGGAAGTATCGCATGAGGAATGAAAGATCGCGTCCGCCGAATGGCAGGAACCGTGGGTATAAGGCGTGGCATACGGCTCTTCCAGCGCCATGCCGCATCTCTGAAAATACAGTCCCTTGAGCAGTGTTTCGCTTACCTGGGCAAATACCGAATTCGCAATAACAAAAACGACCGACTCTTCCCCGTCACTCGTACGGATTTTGAAGGTTCCGGGAAGGTCCCAAGCGGTAAAATCTGCCTGATACAGGGTCAGTCCGGTAGAGGGATCGTCACTGATGCGCAAAATAACAGGGCCAGTATAAACCACCTGCTCCGTGGATACGTCGATCACATAAAAGCTGTCCGCTTCCGAATCGGTGTAGGCAAGCTTTAGCTGTTCCGGCAAATATCCTATCTGATTCACATAGACCGCAGCGTTCAAAAAAGTGACGGGCAAAGCGGTAAAAAGAACACACAGAATAAATTTCCGCCATGCGTTTCGCTTTTCACAAACGCTGCATGTCCCCATTGAATTTATATTTTTCTTCATTTTCTTTTGGCCCAGTATTTTTATCATTGCTAAAAGTTAAAGCAGCGGCGCCAAAAACGGATACATCCCGAAGCAAAGACGGTTTGACCTTCAGATTTTGCAGCGCATTCTTATAGGCAATCTTGTTCATGCTTGCCAGCATGGAATCTTCAAAAAAGCGGAAGGCTTTGCTGATAGATCCGCCAAGGACAATCATCTGCGG
>CAZJNP010000293.1:0-4335 GCA_964547355.1 uncultured Calditrichaceae bacterium | reverse complement strand
GTAAAATTATTCATTGGTTAAGGAGGCAAATTAAATGTCAGCGACAGTAATAGGCAGGGTCAAGTCCCCCAGCGGCAAGAGCTACGAAGTAAAATGGGACATGGCCAGCAAAGACGCTTATGTCTCGTATGCCGGCTGGACCCATGTGGGTAAGGCCTATTCCGCCAGTGAAGCGATGGCCAAGGCGGAGGCGTATGTTTATAATAAATAATAGGCCTTTCTACGTATAAACTTAAAGGACAGCAGGAAAAAGAAATAAAATTTTTTGTAGGAGGGTGTTAATTTAATGGATTAAATATTAGTTCAGATATTTTTATGACACCCAGATAAAGTCTTAATCAAACCAGCGATTACAAGTTTAATAAATAGTATTTTAATTATGCGTGTACTAATTTTATTAATAACATTGTTCTCTATCCCTGCGTTTTCATTTTCCCAGTACCATTTTGTCACGAAAAATTTAGCGGAACTGTATTACAAAATCGGTCAATATCCCCGGGATGGGCAAACGCAGGCGATTAATAAGGACTCTGTCATTATTGCCAATATTATCGTAGAAAATCAATCGCTTCCCATCGGTATTGAAAAAAAAAATGATACGATACAGCATATTGGATTGGCCATTTTTTCTGATAAAGATCGTTTAAGTCAAACGGGAATTGCAAGATTTATTGAAAGGAAAATTCTTGAGTATCTGTTAACGGATGGGGACAAACTACCGCAATTAATGAACTCCGACGGGGTTAGCTTCATTTTAAATTCGCATCCTTTTGGTTCCATGGCGTTCAATCGTTTTAATCAGGTACTGCCGGTTTTGCGTCATTTCAAAAACTACAACATAACGTCAAAAGAAAAAAAATATTTTGTTTTATTTTATACTGCGGATAACGATTCGCTGATCATACAATTTCCTGCCCGGAGGGACCTGATATCCGGAAAGGACAAAAAAGAACTTGAGTGGGAACTGGCCGGGAGATTGCTAAGCCTTGGGGGAAAATTCCAGCACTCTAAACTGGACACCGTAAACGTAAAAAAGCAGAATGGCTTGCCTTACGTTCGGGAAGGGAAAGTATTTTTTAACCTCTTCCCTTCACATATTTATCTTGTCAAAAAAGATAAAACGTTTTCTTATGTTTTCGATCCCAAATATCCCGAACAAAGCATCGCGAATTTGTTTCTGTTGGTATTGCCGGCAGGCGATTCGATCAGGATGGAAATTGCCTATCACGTTTATGACCGGGTTCAAAAGCTAAACGACGTGTATTTGAACGCCTTCAATTTTGAAATGATGAAAACACATGACGTGGGTATTTATTCCGAGGAGAGCGCTTCGGACTCCATAGACATTACCGTCCTGTACATCAGCAAAAAATATGATTATATGCATTTATTGTACGCGACTATTCCGGTTAAAAAAATATTTGGCAAAGGTTCCAAAAGTCTTGATGTCCATTTTTATTCATACATCAGGCAGGATAATGTAAAAAATTTATTCCCGGCTGCTAAAACGGGTAAGAGAAAAAAAATCTTTTTGAAAGGCATCATCAATGAACAATAAAGCAATCTTCCTATTGCTTCTGTTTTATTTTACAACTGTCGCTTTTTCCCAAACGGAAAGGGAAGTAAAACTTTCCGGTAAGTATCATTGGGGCGAAGCCATCGGAAAAAGCGATGATATCGAGGCTCTGAAAAGATCGGCCAAAGAGGATTTATTGTTCAAGATTTCATCGGTCGTCACGCTATCCAATCAGTTGGATTTAGATGAAAATCAAAAGCACGCGACCGATGAGTTCCACCAAACGACGCGTACGGTGACCAAACTCCATCTATTGAATCTGAAATATTTGGGTCCGATAAAAGTGGGGTCAAAAATACGGATCGTTGCCTATATCTCAAACGAAGATTACCAGCGTTCCCTGAACAATTTAAAAACCGAAATAAAAGACATGATAAAAATCGCGGAAACAACAGAAAAAAAAGAAGGACTGGGAGCCGCCGTTACTGAATACTATAAGGCGTATCTTAAGTGCGCGTTTAGTCCGGATCCGATTGAATACCAAAGCGTATTGCATAAAACCAACCTGGGGGACGTACGTCCCTTTTTACGGGCAAAGATTAAAGAATATTTATCGAAAATTTCCTTGCGTCCTTTGGCGCCGTCAATGGATGCCGCCGGAAAAGGGACAGTACACATCCCCATTAATGCACAGGCCGGCGCCAAACCCGCTACTGGCTGCGCCATAAGTGTTCTTGGGCAGGAGCAGCAGTTTTTTCGGATTATTAACGGCAGGGCAATAATGAGCAAAGAAGAACTACCGATGCAACGTAAAGAAGTTATTCCCGTTTCCCTTTGCCTGTACCTGGGAGACAATGGCGACTTTCCGGAACTTTGCGATCTTGCTGAATCGGAACGTATCTGCGTGGAAAACAAAATTACGGTGGATTATACGCCTGTAATTAAACTGGATTTTACCGTTCAGCCTCAGGGCGAAGGCACCTATTTATTTACACCGGTCGTAAAAAACATAAAGCTGACAAGCGTGCGCTGGGAATTCGGAGATGGAAACGCCTCCGAAGAAATGAATCCCACCTATTCTTACAAACAACATGGTATTTATGACGTAACATTGACTTTGAATCAACAAAACGATCTTCAGGTTTCACGGGCGGTGGCCTTTCAGACACAGCTTGCTACGGAAACCAGCGCTCCGGAACGCGAATCCGGCTTGGATCAGGTCACCGAACAGGAGAGGGAAACCCTGGACAGACTACTTACCAGAACCAGCTTTAACGAATTGATGAAAGAGCTTAAACTCCATAAATACAAAGGAGCCTTGGTTTATGGCAAAAAGAAGGCCTTCCCGCATCCGGAAGAGTGTTACGTTTTTATTGTGAATCCTCAGAATAAAGCTGTTGTGGCGGTATTGACTCCGGGTTTAAATAAACGCAGCGATTTAATATCGCATCAGGTTATAAAAGATATTGGAAGTCGTTATAAAACTATGGTGGCCATATGGGTAAAACTTTACGATTGATCTTTCGCGTACCATTTGTTGTATTCATATTGCAAAGCGCGGCTTATCCGCAGCATCTTACAGCGGTGTATCTATCGGATTTTGGCAACAGCCGGTTGAAGCAAACCATCGAGCGGAACGCTACCAGTTTTTTAAGCGCTCTTAATCAGGCCTATGCAGAGGAAACCCGTCCGGTTTTTGATGAAACCGCGATTACAAAAAACGCCCGGGATGTGGTGGCGTCCATATGGAAAAATGGACCCTTTATGTGTCCGGAAACAGAGATCATTACCCACATCGTGCGCAGAGCGCGGGGCGGTTATGAATTGCGCAACATCGTCCTGATGGTAAGAACAGAAAACGGAACGGAAGACGAAGAAGGAGTTTTGATTTTTACGCCTTCGGGTAAAATTGAAAATCTGTATTTTGGCCTGGAGAATCAACGTTATGGCAATCTTTTACGGGCCGGCAGAACCGTTAAAGAATTTCGGCGCAGACAGATTATTCTGGATTTCATTGAAAATTATCGCACGGCTTATAACCGCAAGGACATCGATTATATTGAAAAAGTGTTCAGCGACAATGCTCTTATTATTGTAGGCCAGGTGATCGAAGTCCGCCATAATTCCAATGATTTTCTGACGAATAGCCTGGGTGCTAAAAAAGTAAAACTCATCCATTTGAATAAAACCCAATATATTTCCAATCTTAAAAAGGTATTTAAGAACAACGCGTTTATTAAGATCGGATTTAAAGATATTGAAATTTACCGGCATCCCAAATACGAACGGATTTACGGCGTAACTCTCAGGCAAAACTGGACATCCTCCAACTATTCCGATCAAGGGTATTTGTTTTTGATGATCGACTTCAAAGACGAACAGAATCCAATTATTCACGTGCGCACCTGGCAGCCGGAAAAATATACATCCGAGGATGAGGTGTTTAGTTTAGGTGATTTTGAAATTATCCAATAAGTACAAATAAATGAAAGGCTAAGCACTTATGAAAAGATGGTTACAGTTTTTAGCTTTTTTTTGTCTGATGATCGCTAATGTTTTGGGGCAGGAATTAAAACAGTTTGATATCCAAAAACGAGATAAACCGCCCGGCGTAACGGCAACCCTTTTGATTGACTATCCACAGATGGCCGCAATGACCATTTGGTCCTCGATTACCACACTCAGATTTTCATCCAACATGGACGGAATTGTAGCAGACCTCAGCAAACCGGAAGAGGGCAAATATATTCTGGTGCTTAAGCCGGGGATAAAACAAATCATCACTGTAAAATCACCTGGCTTTATAGATGGAAAAATAA
>CAZJNP010000292.1:0-4350 GCA_964547355.1 uncultured Calditrichaceae bacterium | reverse complement strand
CAATAACACAATTCCAAATATCCTGCCAATATCCTTTTTCTCCAACAACCCCAGTTTAACCGCCACTCGTGCATGTCGTGATTCACGTTTCAGCAGTCATTTAAATACAAATAGTCTGTACCCTAAAACCTACATCAAAAGATCATCTAAAAATTCCGATGCTGGCTCCACACCGGTCACCAGAAGATGATCCCTGGCACGGGTGCAGGCCACATAAAGTAGGTGGCGTTCGGTGTTGTACACCTCTTCCAAATCCGTATCATCGGTAACCATTTCAATTCTTTCTTGTGAAGGAATGACTTCATCATCACAGGCCATTACTACCACGGCACGGAATTCCAACCCCTTAGCCAGATGCATCGTACAAACAGAGACATGCTCACTGACCGATGTTATGCTTTCATCAAGAATTTTATACTTTAAACCGGATTTTTCAGCCGAAGTAGTGGCACGCTTCAATTCGTTCGCAGAACGTACAAACACACCCATTTCATGTGGAGCAATTCCATCCTTAATTCTCTCTTTGAGCCAATGACTTACAGATTCTTTCTCTGTGTCTTCGGTATCAAAAACTTTTATAGTCGGTTTAGGACCGTTGAATACAGAAATCGTTCCCCGGCGGTCGTCTTTGTTGCCATCAACATCGGATATTTCGGGGCCCAACAAACGATCAGCCTGCATACGTATTTGATGCGAAGTGCGGTAATTAATTTTAAGGTTTTGTGAACGGCCACGAATATCAACACCTAATGACTTCCATGAAAATGGCTGCTGAAAAATACGTTGGCCAAGGTCACCAGCAAAGAAAAGACTGTTTGGACGATCATTTCCCAATGATGCTAAAAATTTAAGTTGCGCTACACTGATATCCTGTGCTTCATCCACAATGGCAAACTCAAAAGGTGGGTGGCTGTCGTTTGCAAATTTACGAGAAAGCTTGTGAAACAAACCGGAATAAGTTATCATTTGTCTGAAGTCAAGTTCTTCAATCACCTGTTTAAATATAGACCACAATACCTTACGCCTGTTTTCCGGTAGCCGCGTTTTTCTGCCTAAACGTATCACATCCCGATAGTCCTCCCAGGTATGCAACTGCCAGGCATCAATTACCTGTTCCCACTCCGTATATAAAAAATGTGTTGAAAAATTATGACCATCTATTTTAGCAGCCGCTTCATTTATTAATTGTTTAATGAACTCGGGTTGCACTAACTGCGTGCGCCCAAAATTTAATTCGTATAAACGTACCCCTATCTCATTAATCGCATGTACTTCCAATCGTTCACCTAAGCGTGGCTCGTTGCTGATCAAGCGTCGCAGTTTTATCCTTAGAACATTTGCCAAGGCCTCGGAAAAAGTCGTAAGCAACACTCTGGCATCCGGATTGTTACGGGCTAAAAACACTGCGCGATGCAAGGCAACAATGGTCTTTCCTGTACCGGCCGAACCCGAAACCCGTGCCGGACCATTAAATTCCTTTTCAACAATCAGTCGTTGCGCCGGATGCAGAAAAATTGTCCACTTTTCCCAAGGAAAAGCGAGGGCACGTTCAAGTTCTTCTATGTTATTCATTACGCGGAAACGGCGTTGAGCGTCGGGATGATCAAAGGGATCTAATTCGGTTGTGACTTTAGGAGCGACCTGCGGCGTCACACCTACGGCCAGATCAAGCAGCGCTTCGGCGGCTTCAGCCGGCAGATGCTCAGCCAATTCCAAAAGGCTGTCTTCGTCAGCTTCCCGCACATCGCCCAGCCATTCTTGCGGGACACCATAGCTAAGCAGTTCTTCATCAGATACTTTGCTTAATAATGCCGGTTTGGGTGCTTCCACTTCTACATATTTGGGGATACGGATTTCCTGAACAGTTTCCCGTATTTCCACAAGCTGTGCAGCGCCTGTTTTGGGATGCGTTTCCAGCTTGCGCCGCTCGGCCCACTGGTAGGCTTTGTCATGATGGGCCACATAACACAAAAGCAAACTGTTTTTACTCTTATGCACAATCAGGCGGATGTCGCGATTCACACGCACCGACCAGAAATTGGGGTCTCTGGCCTTGTCTATTTTGTGGAATTGCATACTGGGATTGGCCGGATTCATTTGTAAATCAAAAGCGGTTGTTTTTACCGCCTTTTGTTCTTCGTTGGTCAGATTTGCCAGGCTGTCAGTAAATGTATCGGCAATACGGAAATCCATCATTAAACCCTGTAAACTTTCATCACTTCATCGCCCAAATGATTTATTACCTTTACAGCAATACGGCCAGATTCCGGTTTTTCAAAAGGGCGGGATTCGTTGCTGTAAAGTGTTTGCCAGGCTTCTTCGTTTATTTCCGCTTTAAGTGTGGTTTTAAGCGATTTATAGGGATCGCCGGCCCCGATAAAATAAGCATGACGAACAAAGAAACTCTCTTCATTGTAATCGGTGTCGATAAACCAGCAGGCGATGCCTTCCGGCCCGTCACTGCGTACTTCGCCGGTTTGGGGATGGAAAACATCCACCCCATTGACTCTGACGCGGATTTTATTGTCGTCCTCTTCAATAATATCGATGTCCGGTTCGCCAAAGATGACGAATAGATTTCCCTTACCGGTATTCTTGAGATCATCGGCCATGTGCAGGTCGGCATTCATCCGCGCTTTGAGCACTGGGATCCGGCCTAATTTGTCAAATTCCGACGAGTGGGCGTCGTAGTTAAAGGCACAGGCGATGAGCGTGTCGAAGCCGGCGTCGCCGGCCTCGCGGGCCGCCGCCACCAAATCCGGGCGCGACACCGTGCCGAATTCCGGGCCGATAAAAATAGCCGCCCGTTTTTCCGTACCGGAATCTTCATCGCCCACCACATAGCGGCCCTCGGCGCAGATATAATGTCCCGGCCAAGGCGTGATTGAGGTGAAATTGATTTTATCTTCCTTGTGTGCCTGCTGCACACCAGCGGTTTTAAGGTTTTCCAGAATAATCTGAACAAAATCTCTTTCTTTGCCATAAGCGCCCTGTTTCTCGGCAACACCGTCGATCAGTTCGTCGTTCTCATCCACAGCCAAAACACGGTGAGGTGAGAGACTTTCCACGGTAAACGGCCCTGCCACGCGTATTTTTTTATTATCTACATAAGGTTTGTCATAGAGATATTCGTAATCCGCTTTGGCGGCAATGGAAGCGTCGATTTCCTTTTGCCGGGCGATACGCGCCTGCCAGAATGCATCAAGTGGTTTACGGGCGGCCTCCGGCCAATCCTCCGGGAAATCGCGCGGTACTTCCCATTCGACCAGTTCATAGGCCTTCACTTCTTCGCCGCTGGGCATGGTGAAAGTGGCGTCGTCGGGGGCATCGAAGCGGACTTCTTTACCGGCACGGCCGCCGGTGGTTACCTTAAACGGCGTTGAATGCCCGCGCAGCGCTTGGTTCAATGCGGCCAGAGCTTCCTGCACCTGCGGCTGCCATTTTTCCCAAATTACATCGATTTCCGTATTATTGGCAATGGATTTAAGAGTAATGTGCGGCACACGCTCATAGACAAAACCCTGACGGATATTGCCGTAGGTGGGCGCTTCCGAGGGCGCCGTGCGCGTAATTTCGGCCTCTTTTAGCTGACCATCCTTGCTGTCGGCTAAGATGTAGTAAGGATAACGCGCGCCCATGATACGCGCCCGCGCCAGGGCCAGCGCCACTCGCGACGTGTCGATGGTAATCCAGCGCCGGCCCCATTGTTCGGCCACATACGCCGTGGTGCCGGACCCGCAGGTGGGGTCGAGAACTAAATCCCCAGGATCAGTAACCATTAGTAAACAACGTTGTATCGTTTTTTGAGAAGTCTGGACAATATATTTTTTATCCTCTGCAAAACTACCTAGAAATGTATCTGTCCAGAGAGAGGTTACTTCTGATATAGGAAAATCATCAAGAAAATTAACTTGAGATAGGCTATTAGCAGCAACATGCAAACGATTAGCTTTTGCCATACGAGACATACCTAATTCTGTTGTTTTCCATGGACGAGAGTAAATCTTTCCCTCATAAAAAAAATTAAATACTGGATTCCCTTGTGTTGTGATATTCCCTGGTCTATAAAGTTTACCTCCGATTGGAATTTCCATATTCTTTTTTTCCGCTACTGTCAAACCACGGCGAATGAATCCGTTAAAGTCTACCCAGGTATAAGTTTTAGTAGAGCCATCATATATATTTTTTTCGAAATAAAGCTGACGATATTTTGCTTGTTTTTTATCTCGATTATACCAAAGAATATAATCACATCGGGTAGAAAGAAAATTCTGTTTTATTCCTCCAGTTGTAACAAATGAGATTAGACTACAAAAATTTTCTACTCCAAAAACTTCATCCATTAAACTC
>CAZJNP010000291.1:0-4353 GCA_964547355.1 uncultured Calditrichaceae bacterium | reverse complement strand
ATATGATATATAATAATATTTTAGAAACGATCGGGAAAACACCACTTGTAACTATTAATCAACTGGTGTCCGAAAAAGATGCTGAAATCATTGCCAAGTTAGAGTTTTTTAATCCGGGAGGATCTGTTAAAGACAGAATCGGTTTGAGTATGATTGAAG
This sequence comes from uncultured Calditrichaceae bacterium, assembly GCA_964547355.1. GTDB lineage: Bacteria > Calditrichota > Calditrichia > Calditrichales > Calditrichaceae > CAZJNP01. The sequence continues at coordinate 4,194 of CAZJNP010000291.1, read as the reverse complement.
ATGCGGAGCAAAAAGGTCTATTGAAGAAAGGAGGAACCATCATTGAGCCAACCTCAGGAAATACAGGGATTGCGTTGGCAATGGTGGCGGCAGTGAAAGGTTATCAGGCGATATTTACAATGCCTGAAACAATGAGTATAGAAAGAAGATCGCTCTTACACCAATTCGGGGCTAAAATTGTTCTTACTCCAGGAAAACAAGGAATGAAAGGCGCTGTGGAAAAAGCCATGCGTTTAGCCGAAGAGCATGGTTATTTTATGCCCCAGCAGTTTAAGAATCCTTCTAATCCAGAGGTTCACAGGATAACAACAGCTCAGGAAATAATTAAAGATCTGGAAGGTCGGAAACTTGATTTTTTTATTGCGGGTGTTGGAACCGGGGGTACAATAACTGGTGCAGGTGAAGTCTTTAAAAAAACATTTCCAGAAATCAAAATAATTGCAGTCGAACCGTCTGATTCACCTGTACTATCCGGAGGGAATTCTGGTCCTCATAAAATCCAGGGAATCGGTGCTGGTTTTATTCCTGAAATTTACAACGAAAACGTTGTGGATGAAATCATCCAGGTAAGCAATGATGATGCGTTTAAGACAGCAAAAAGATTAACGCATGAGGAAGGTATCCTCGCAGGAATTTCTTCGGGAGCAAACATGTTTGCCGCACTTCAGGTGGCGCAGCGTTCCGGAAATGGGAAATTGGTACTTGTGATTTTCCCGGATACTGGTGAACGTTACATAAGCACAGATCTCTTCAGGTGATATTGATGGGACTTAAAATCATTGAGGACATTAGAGCATGTAAAAAGAACGACCCGGCGGCAAAGAACATTATTGAGATTGTACTATGCTATACAACTTTACATGCAATTACAGTGCACAGAATTTCACATTTCCTGCATACGAAACTCAAAATTCCAATCTTGCCACGATTAATCTCGGTACTCAGTAGATTTTGGAGTGGTGTTGAGATACATCCGGGTGCAAAAATTGGCAGGAGTTTTTTTATTGATCACGGAACGGGTGTTGTTATCGGAGAAACGGCAGAGGTCGGTGACAATTGCGTGTTTTTTCATGGCGTAACTCTCGGTGGAACTGGACACCATAAAAAAAAGCGGCATCCGACTATTGGTAATAATGTAGTGATCGGCGCCAACGCAACTTTGCTGGGCCCTATTACTGTTGGAAACAACAGCAAAATAGGCGCAACCTCAGTTATTATAAACAGAGATGTCCCACCTAATTGTACGGTTGTGGGAGCACCCGGAAGAATTGTAAAACGCGACGGTAAATATACAAACGAGCCATTACCTTTAGCGCACTATAAGCAAAATAACAACAGTGATATTGAATATCATCTATAGTATTAATTTGAATCAAATAGTGAAGCTTAAGCTTAGAAAGTTAATCAGATGTGTATTGTATGCGATCTGCTTTCATTGCGGATTTTTTTTTCTGGTTCGTTTTATATCAAATTACAGAGGAAAGCGCGTAACGATTTTAACCTTCCATAGGATTGGAAACAGCAATAATGTAAAAATTACACATAGTTTACCCACCTCATTTATTTCAAAAAACAATTTTGAAGCAATCATCAAGTTCTTGTTAAAATATTATACGGTCATATCCCTGTCTGAATATTTAAACCAATTCACTAAGCATCAGCAGCCGCCAAAAAATTCTGTAATAATTACTTTTGATGACGGGTATAAGGACATTCATGATAATGGCTTTCCAATTTTAAAGAAATATAAAATTCCGGTTACAATATTCCTCACCAGTTCGTACATGAACAGTAAAAAAGTTTTTTGGTGGGATAAGCTGTTTGCCCTCTGTAAAAACGGCGTGCCTGATTCTTCTTTTAAGCAATTTCCAAACGAAATTTACCCACCTGAAATACAAAATAGATTATTATCTGTTTTTGCCCTAAATAAAGAAAGACGCGACCCTTTTCTCATTACGCTGATTACAGAATTACAAAATTATGATTATTCTTTAATAAAACTCATTGTACAAGACCTTCAAAAGAGATTGGGGGTCGATTTAAAGACTGTTCCAAACAAAAACAAGATGCTCGCCTGGAACAATATAAGAGAATTGCAATCGATTGGTGTGACCTTTGGTTCCCATACCAGAACGCATCTTTTCCTTAACCATCATCTGCCGAAGGATATTATCGTTGATGAAACGCTAAATTCCAAAATTGAGCTTGAGCAAAAACTAAATCATGAGATCACTGCTTTTGCCTATCCCGGGGGTAAAGTATCTCCGAAAATAAAGGAAATTGTTAAAACCTATGGCTATAAGGTTGCCTGCACGCAAGTCCCTGGTATTAATTCGATTAAAGAAGACATCTATGCACTGTAACGAATAAACATTTGGGATGGGACGGTGAAAGGTTTAACTGGTAAATTTTCGAAATCATTGCTTGCCATAACGTTAATAAAAAACAGTTTTTCCGAATAATTTAAATTTGGGATTCACAAAATGGACTTTAAACGGTTAACCCTGTTAAGCAAAATGAAAGAATCTAAATGAATGGTGCTGATCTTTTAATTGATTGCTTAAAAAAACAAGAAGTAGAGGTGCTTTTCGGAATTCCGGGTGCACAATTACGCGATATTTATGCTGCGCTCTATAAGACTAAAAAGAGCATTCGTCACATTACCGCTCGTCATGAAGGTGGAGCGAGTCTGATGGCGGTAGGCTACGCCCGTGCAACCAACAAGCCGGGAATCTGTTTAACAATTTCCGGACCGGGTGCAAGTAATGCTTATACCGGGATATTGGAAGCATATACAGCATGTGATCCTATTTTGCTCATCATTGTGAAGGAAGATTTCCACAATAATGACAAAGATCAGGCTAAATTACAGCATGGTTTTGATCAATGGTCTGCATTCTATCCTGTAACCAAGTATATGGAAAAAATTGCAACAGTGAAAGAAATCCCTCGGGCCGTTGAAACAGCTTTTGAAATATTTCACTCCGGCAGACCCGGACCAGTCCTTCTTGAAATTTCATGCCAGGCACTGAGCTCAGAGATAAATATTGAACTTTCCGACAAAAAAAATAAGCTCGTAAAAACGCCCCCCCCCAAAGAACTCTTAACACAGGCTGTACAACTTTTAGCCAAATCACGACGCCCCATTATTTTGGCGGGTCGTGGTGTTTATCATGCCCAAGCTTATTCTGAGTTGCATGAATTTTCAAAACTACTAAATGCTCCAGTCGCAACAACAGCCCTGGGTAAAGGGGTCATTCCGGAATGTGAACCGTTGTCCGTTGGCTATATCAGAACCCAATTGGCAAAGAAAGTCATGGCTGACTCAGATATAATGGTTGCGCTTGGCACTCGATTTGTACAGACCGATACGGAAAACTGGACATTAAAATTTCCGCAACCACTCATTCACATCGACGTTGATCCTGATGAAATTAACAAGGAATATATGTCCGATGTCGGAATTACAGGAGATTTAAAGCCGATTTTAAGACAATTAATTCGGCGCCTGAAATTTATGGATCGGAATTGGGATTCAAGACTTGATTTTATAGAAAAATTGCGCGGGTCTCAGAAAAAAACAAACTATATGAAACAAATCAGACAGATGATAGCTACAGATGCTATTTTTTGCGTGGACGTACATCGGCTCGGTTATTCTGCTTGTAAAAGTTTCGAAGTTTATGTCCCTAATACATTTCTTCATTCCCCTATCTCTATGACATTAGGCTTCGCTTTACCTGCTGCTATTGGCGCAAAAATAGCGTTCCCAGAGAGACAGGTAATCGTGTTCTGCGGAGACGGCGGGTTCCTGTTAAGCAGCCCTGAATTTTCAACAATGATTAAGTATAATTTGGGTATTGTAATCATCATTTATAACGATAACGCTTATGGTACCATTAAAGATATGCAAATGGATCTTTTTGGCAATTCAATCGGTGTGGATTTAGTTAACCCTGATTTCATAAAATTCGCAGAAGCTTACGGAGTAAATGGATTTAAGGTGAATGGCATTAATAAATTGTCACCTGCTTTAAAGGAAGCACTTTTATTGAATAAACCAGTACTGATCGAAGTATTACCGGAAAAATCTATCAGGGGGCGGATTCATCGGGCTGTAAAGGCCGTTGGTAAACAGCTAAAAGTATTCGGCTAACCAGTAAAGGTTTTTGGTTAGCTAAATAATATAATGTG
>CAZJNP010000290.1:0-4383 GCA_964547355.1 uncultured Calditrichaceae bacterium | reverse complement strand
GACCTTATGATATGCTTTGGAGGTGCTATGAAAAGAATTTTTACCGTTTTGATCAGCTTTGCAATTCTATTCATTCAGAATGGATGGACACAGATTACCGTTGACGGTGATCCCTCGGAGTGGACCGGAACGGCGCCGGCGACCGAAAATACATCTCTTTATTCGGTGGGAACAGCAGGTAGCCCGGTGGGTTACAACGAGTGGATATGGACAGACGCCAGTGCGGATGAACGTTCGGATTTCGGAACGGATTCCCGGGTAAACATCACAGAAGTGCGCGTTTCCGGTGACAATTCTAATATTTATTTTTTAATCAAAATGGAAGATATTGATTTGGATAATGGAGATGGTGCTCCATTTGTACAAATATCCGTGGATAAGGATATGGATGGTACCGGCACCGACTGGTTAGCGGAAAACTCCGACACCAAGGTTCCCGTTGATGCATTGTGGGAACATCTGATTTATACTAAATTTGGTCCCAATGGCAATACCGCACAGCCCAACATTTGGGATGAAGGTTTTACCAATAATCGCGCCGCCGGCAGCGCGGTATGTTCCGCCACGAACGATGTAATTGAAATTTCTATCCCCTGGACGGAATTGGGTTCACCAATTACGGCCGATAATACGGTACTGAGATTCACGTTTTCTTCCTGCCGCCAAAATGCGGGTAGTCCCAGCGAAGTCTGGGATACCGGCGGCGACAACAGCAAAGGTGATTGTCTGGATTATGTAACGCCTACGGCAGGAAATACCTATGACGCACTGGTAGGCTTCAATAATGTGGGCACGAACGACGCCGGCCGTTTGGATTCTTACCAGGATATTACTTTTTTGGACAATCCGGATCAAACGCTTAATGTGCAGTTAGCTTCTTTTGTCGCATACGGCGGCAACAACAAAGTGGCGCTGCAATGGGTGACCGAGTCGGAAATTGGGAATTTGGGTTTTGTTTTACAGCGCGCGTATAATGAAAACGGACCGTATGAGGAAATTGCCAATTATAAAACCCACTCTTCTTTAAAAGGTTACGGTACCACTTCCACCAAGCATGTGTATTCATTCACCGATCGGAGCGTTTTGAACGGAGTTACCTATTGGTACAAGCTAATTGATGTGGATGTGAATGGGGTGCACACAGAGCATAATTCGATTTCGGTTACGCCTCAGGCCATCGCAGCTAATCTTGATCTTGTGCAAACCGCCAATATACCCGAAAAATTTGCTCTTTACCAGAATTTCCCCAATCCGTTTAATCCGTCCACCAAAATACTTTTTGATGTTCCGGATTTAAAAGAAGGAAGTGCCAATGTGCGCATAAGCATTTTTGATGTGACCGGTAAAAAAGTTGCGGTGTTATTAAATCAGGAATTAGGCGCCGGTGTTTATGAAATAACCTGGGACGGTAAAAATATTCAAGGTGTCAATTTGCCTTCGGGAATCTATTTCTATGTTCTGGAAACCGAAAACTTTCTTTCCACTAAAAAAATGATGTTGGTACGGTAATTTTTTATTTTTTTTTGATTGATATGAATTCTTTAAAAAGGCAGTGCAAACTTTTTGCGCTGCCTTTTGTTTTTTAGGATAAATAAAGGGGGGACTCATTATTTCTATGTTTAAATTCATGCCCGGGTTGCTTTTGCTTATTCTGTTTCTCGGCACGGGCGCTGTTAGTAGTCAGGACATGCGTCAGCAGATCGACTCCGTTAATGCCATCCCGTATAACGATATTGTTTCAAATCCACGAAAAGCGATAAACCAGCTAAGTAAAAATGTGGAAAACGCCCGTTCGATCCAATATCGCTATGGTGAGGCGAGGGCTCTGGAACAATTGAATCTTGCTTATTATATCAAAGGAAATTGGAAAGAATGTACCGAGGCGATATTACAGGCCATAAAGATTTATGATGAACTCGGAGAAATTAAGCACCTTGCAAGTAGTTATGGTATTTTTGGGTACCAACAGCGCAGACGAGACATTAACACCGCCTTAACTTATATGCGTAAAGGCATCCGTCTTGCGGAAACGCACGGTTTAAAAGAAAACCTCTGCACCCTGTATGACAACTACGGTGTGATACAGGAAGATATTAACAATAAGGATAGTGCGCTTTTTTACTTTAAAAAATCGTTGAAATTAAAGAAGGCACTTAAAGACAGCTTAGGAATTCCGTTCAGCTTAAATAAGATTGTCAATCACTTTATTTTTCGAAAAGATTTCGAACAGGCTTTTGATTATCTTCACCAGTCTGATGCCTATCGAAAACTGGAAAAAGGGAAATTTGGCCGGGCGGAAAATCTGGTGATTCGGGCCGATATTAATAACGCTATGGGAAAATTGGATTCCGCCCTGCACTATTACAGTTTGGCTTTGCAAAAAGCTCTCGAAATAGAATACAAGGTACTTACGCAATATAGCTATCAAAAATTAACGGAAGTTTATGAAAAAAAGGGGGATTTTCAAAAAGCGCTTCAAAATCAAAAAAGAGCCATCGCCTATAAAGATAGCCTGTTAAATATTGAGACAAATCGTATCATTTCGGAATTAGAAGTTGCTTACGAAACGGAAAAAAAAGACTTAGAGCTCACCAAAAAAAAACTGGAAATACGCCGGAAAAACAATTTGCTTTTGTTTATGTTCAGTATGGTTGGTTTTTTAGTGACGATGCTGTTCGGATTTTATCTTTTCCAGAGAATAAAACGCGAACAGTTACGCCGCGAATTGGAGCTGAAAAGCAAACTCCACCAATCCGAATTAGAGAAAAAATTATCGGAAGAAAAACTACGCATCGCCCTGGAGTTGCATGATAATATTGGATCCCATTTAACATTTATGATCAGCTCGGCAGATAATTTGATTTACGGAATTAAAGAAGAACGGATACGCGCCAGTCTTGCCAAACTCAGCCAATTCGGTAGAAAAACCATGCAGGAATTGCGCAATTCCATCTGGGCCATGAAGCACGAAGAAGGGGACACCGATCTGCTCTTTCTGAGAGTGAATGAATTTAAACAACAAATGGTGAGGGACCATGAAGGACTAAAGATAGAGATCATTAACCAACTCTCGAAGCCGGTTAAATTGAATTCTATCCAGATGTTGAATTTGTTGCGTCTCGTTCAGGAAGGACTGCAAAATACATTAAAGCATGCGGAGGCGACTCGGGTTCAAATTATTTTTTCCGAAACGGAAAACGGGTTTGAATTAAAAATATCCGACAATGGCAAAGGATTTGACGGGCAGCGTATACGCACCGGAAACGGGTTGTTTAATATGCGTCAACGATGCCAGGAGGCGGGTGTCGAGCTTTTAATAAATAGCAGTAACGGCGGCACCTCACTTATATGCCGTGTGCCTGCGGATGAAACGTTGTCATAAAATAGGGCATATGCCGTATTGTGATTGTTTAATATCCTGCGTAAATAAAAATAGAGAGAATAATGAAAAAAATACGCGTCGCTTTAGCCGAAGACAATGATTTTTTAGCCTCTTCCATTCAAGAAAAAGTGGAAATATTTGAAGATACCATTCAGTTTAAATTTAAAGCGGCCAATGGCCTGGAATTGATAAAACTGCTGGGAAAAGATCATTTGGTCGATGTGATATTAATGGACATCGAGATGCCGGTTTTGGATGGGATTGCAAGCGTGGAAATCATCAGTCAGAAATATCCTCAAATAAAAATCATTATGCTCACAGTATTTGATGATGATGACAAAATATTTCGTTCCATTAAAGCTGGAGCAGATGGTTATTTATTAAAGGATGAACCGCCGGATAAAATTCATGAGGGGATTTTGATGATCATGGAAGGCGGCGCGCCCATGTCGCCAACGATCGCTGCAAAATCATTGAAATTATTGCGAAATCCCGGCTTAGATGAAATATCTATACAGGAGGATGTCAGGTTAAGCGCCAGACAAATTGAGGTTCTGGAACAGTTAAGCAAAGGTTTGAGCTATCAGGAAATTGCTGACAATTTATTTATTGCTCCGGCGACCGTGCGCAAACATATCGAAAATATTTATGAAAAACTACAGGTACATAACAAAATAGAAGCGGTGCAAAAAGCCCAAAGGCAAAGACTCATTTAAATACATTTACCACTGGAGGGGAGAGTGGAACAACGTTTATTCCCGCGTAGGCATTTTCCGGAAATAAAAGCCTATGTAAAAAGGGCGAATAAATTTTTACCTGTTTCCAAATTCAGCGGACCGTGGCCGGTTAAAAACATCTCCCGTTGCGGCGTTTGTCTCGTCTGTCAAAAACCGGTGGAAATTGGCGAAACACTGATTGTGAAAATCATTATTCCCGGTCAAACACATATGTTGTTAAAAGGGCACGTGATTTGGTGCTCCAACGGCTCCGCTACTTACCAG
>CAZJNP010000289.1:0-4403 GCA_964547355.1 uncultured Calditrichaceae bacterium | reverse complement strand
CAAGCCATCCGCCAGGCATATCATCAAACAACGAAGAATCCGAAGGAAGTGGTGAAAAAACTCAATAACCTCTTAATTCAAAGTACGATGGACGATAGTTTTAGTACCTTTTTTATTATGCTTTATGAGATTAAATCGCATGTAATCAAATATATTAATGCGGGCCATAATCCGCCGTTTATAGTTTCCAGCAAGGGTGAAATTAAAGAGCTGAATGTCGGGGGCATTTTTCTTGGCTTTCAGCCGTGGGAATATGAGGTGGAAGAGATTCGCATGGAAAACGGCGGCGTGGTAGTGTTGTACACCGATGGTTTGGTGGAGGCGATGGACTCCGGCGAAAGGGAATTCGGGGAAGAACGTTTAAAAGAACTGCTTAAGAAACATCGGAAATCACCCAGCGACCAGATTCAGTCAATTATTATTCAACAGGTGGCTGATTTTATCGGCGACAAACCTTTGCAAGATGATTTTACGCTGCTTATCGTTAAACGAGATCAAGATTAACCTTAAGCGCAATATTGTCCCTCCTGTGTAATCCGTTTAAATTTTCATCTCGATGATATCTCCTTCGGGTGAGAATTCTGCTTTCTCTGACGTGAAATTTCTTTTCCATCGCCAAGAATGGGGGCGCTTTCTCTTTATTCTTGATAATAAATTGCTTATTTTTCTTACGCTATTAAGGATTTCCCCATGTTAAAAAAAATTAACAAATACCTGCCAAGGTGGGGATGGCACGTTTTTATTTTTTTTCTGATCGGCAAGTTGTTTGCGCAGTTTGATTCTCCCTACTTTGACTTAATTTCCGTTAATCAGGGGTTGTCCTGTTCCTCCGTTTTTTCGATTGTCCAGGACAGCACCGGCTTTATGTGGTTCGCCACGGAAGACGGACTGAACCGTTTTGACGGTTACGAGTGCAAGGTTTTTCGGCACGATCCCACAGATACGACCACGATTTCCGAAAACTCCGTCAAAAAATTATTTGTGGACGACAAGGGGCGCTTATGGGTGATTAGCCGTTCCGGTCGATTGGATTGTTTTTTACCGGGGAGCGAATCATTCCATCATATGCGCTTATCCGGAACGGATTCCGGCGGGCAACTGGCGGTAGCCGCTCTGGCACTGGATAGTGGCGGTCGTCTGTTTGCGGCTAACAACCGGGGTTGTCTGTATCGTTTTGATCCCGAGACTCAGCGTTTTGTGCTGTTCACCGATACCTTAAGAACGTATTTTGAAAACCAAGAGATTTTGCTGTTTTCTTTGCACGTGGATCGTTCCGACCGTTTCTGGCTGGGTACATGGCAAGGACTGATCCGTTTTACCCCGCAGAAAGGCTCCTTTACCCATTTTCACTCACTTATTCCCACGCCGCGTGCACCGGCAGGGAATATGATTATGGACATGGTCGAAGACCGCACGGGCGACCTGTGGTTTGCCACCAATAACGGCCTGAGCCGCTGGATAGCTAAAGAGCACCGTTTTGTGCATTTCCGGCATAAGGAGAACGATGCGCGCAGTCTCTCCAGTAATCGCACCATAAGTCTGCTCATCGATTCCCGCTCTCGGCTATGGGTGGGAACGCTGGACAAAGGAATTTGCCTATTTCATCCGAAAGAAGAAACCTTTTCCGCTTATGAACACAATCCGGCGCAGTCCCATTCCGTTACTAACGGCGCGGTGTTCGATCTGTTCGAAGACCGCAACGGCGGAATATGGATTGCCACCTATGGCGGCGGGGTTAGTTACTATCAGTCCCAACGGCCCCGTTTTCGCCATTTTGTCTATGAACCGGGTAACAGCTACGCGCTGAGCCACAATATTGTCTTATCCCTTCTGGAAGATCACACCGGCGCGCTGTGGGTGGGCACAGACGGCGGCGGCGTTAATGTTCTGCTGCGCGGCGCGACCCGTTTCCGTCATTATTTACAGCAATCTGGCCCTTTTGCCACCAATTCCATTACGGCCATTTACGAGTCAAAGGACGGCACGTTGTGGCTGGGTACGGACGTTGGACACCAATCACCCGGCGGCCGGATTTTGCGCTTTAATCGCAGGAAAAACAGGTTCGAACCGTTTGAAGCGGTCAAACCGAAATTCGGTGGTGTGGCCGTATTTCTGGAAGATCGCAGTAGCGCACTGTGGATCGGCACTTTTGCCGAGGGCTTGTATCGATTCGATCGGGCAACAGGAGCGGTGAATCATTTCAAGTACGATAAGCAGTCCAAAAACAGTTTATGCGGTAACTCGGTTATTTCCCTAATGGAAGACAAAGACGGCTATCTCTGGATCGGCATGTTAAACCGCGGATTGAATCGCTACGATCCGCGTACAAAGACGTTTACCCACTATACGTATAATCCCCGGCAGGAGCGGACGCTTGGCGGCAATACGGTGTGGTGCGCCGAGAAGGATCAACACGGGAACGTATGGTTCGGCACCAACGGCGGACTGAGTTGGTATGAGCCGCAAAGCAATGCATTTCGCACCTTTACCAGCCGGGACGGACTGCCGAGTAATATGATTTACGGCATTGTGCCCGACGCGCAGGGACGTTTGTGGTTGAGTACGGGCCGCGGTCTGGCCTGCTTCAATCCCAATGACTTTTCTGTCAAAAAATACGACGCCGCCGATGGGTTGTTGAACATCGAATTTACCCAGGGAGCGTATTGTCAAAGTAAAAACGGCCTGCTGTATTTCGGCGGTAACCATGGGGTCACCTATTTTAATCCCAAAACCATAAAGGAAAGCGCTATCGAACCGCCTATAGTGCTTACGGATTTTTCCGTTAAGGGCAAACCGTTTCCTTTACCCCAATCGATTACACACATCAGGAAAATCGAGCTGAAACATCGACAGAACTTTTTTTCCTTCGCTTTTGCGGCTCTGGATTACAGTGCGCCTAACAAAATCCAATACGCTTATCAATTGCAAGGTGTGGACAGTGGATGGGTGTATTGCGGCAATCGTCGGTTGGCCTATTACACAGATATTGCCCCCGGTGAGTATGTTTTCCGGGTAAAAGGCACCAACAGCGACGGGGTGTGGAGCAAGCATCAGGCTGCTGTTGTTCTTGTTATCCGGCCACCTTTTTGGCAAACCTGGTGGTTCCGGTTACTGCTTGTGCTTCTTTTCGTGGTTCTGCTTTACGCCCTGCACAACTATCGGGTGAACAAATTACTGGAAGTGGAGCGCACCCGGCTGCGCATCGCCCGCGACCTGCACGACGATGTGAGCGCCACCATCACAGGTATTGCCTATTTTTCCGAAGCGCTGGAGCAACAGGTGGAGGATCAAAAAACGCCGGCTGTGGAAAAGCTGTTTGGTTTGATCCGGGAAAGCATTCAGAACGTGCAGGAGTCCATGAGCGACATCATCTGGTCGATCAAACCGGAAAACGACCGCTGGGAGATCTTTTTCCCGAAACTGCGGCGGTTTGCTTCGGAACTGTGCGAGAGCAAAAGGATTAGATACCACATTGAGATGCCCGAACAACTTCCGCCCAAAAACTTGGAAATGGAAAAACGCAGAAATCTGTGGTTGGTTTTTAAGGAACTGGTGACCAATGGCGTCAAGCATTCCTCCTGCCAACAGTTGCATATTACGCTGAAGATGGATAAGAGCGATTTGGTAATCCGAATCGCCGATGATGGAATTGGATTCGATCCGTCCCAGCATAAGGAAGGAAACGGTATAAAAAATATTTACCGTCGCTGCGAACAGTTACAGGCTCAGGTTCACCTGGATACGGCACCGGGACAAGGCACGCGCTGGGAAATCCGCATTCCGCTTTAAACCAGGAGAAGATGATGGCATCCGAGCTTATTTACATCGCATTGATTGAAGATAACGGCCATGTGCGGCAGGGCTGGGAGATGGTTCTGAATGCGGCCGAGAACATGAAAGTGGTCGGTTCGTTCCCCAGCTGCGAAGAAGCCTTTCGTTCCGACGCGATAGCTGAAGCGGATATAGTGCTAATGGATATCGGCTTGCCGGGCATGTCCGGCATTGAAGGCGTGCGTTACCTGAAGAAGCGCTATCCCCATCAGGTTATCGTCATGTGCACCGTGCATGAAGACGACGATAAAATATTTGATGCCCTGTGCGCCGGCGCGGTTGGTTATTTGTTGAAAAAGACGCCGCCGGCTGACCTGGTAAAAGCTCTGCGCGAAGCCTACCAGGGCGGATCGCCCATGACGCCCTCTGTGGCGCGCAAAGTGATCTCTTTTTTTCAGCAAAAGCCCCCAAAAGAGCGGGTGGCGTTAACAGAGCGAGAACGGCAGATTTTACAACTCATGGCCCAGGGTAAAACCTACGCTGCCATCGCGCAGGAGATTTTTCTTTCTGTGGATGGCGTGTATTACCATATCCGCCATATCTATGAAAAGCTGCAGTTCCTTTTTCTTATA
>CAZJNP010000288.1:0-4403 GCA_964547355.1 uncultured Calditrichaceae bacterium | reverse complement strand
TATTATGCGTTTGTGGAAAGCGAATGGATTGTGCTGGTTTCCGGCATAGGCGATGGACTGATGGCGTTGTTTATCTGGTTGTTTTACAGACAGTATGTGAGAGCGCGGCAGGGGATCTGATGAAAGATCGGCCGACCATTGTGGTTACCGGAGCATCCGGTTTTATTGGACGTCATTTTATCCGTCAATTCTGCGATGATTTTTATATTTACGCCATTGCCCGCCGTTCCCAGCATGCGGCCGGTATTGCCGAACATAAGAATATCAGCTGGATACGCCTTGACATTAGAAACAGGGAAAAAGTCAAACGCGTCATGGAAGAAATCGCCGCTTCCGGCGGGGCCGATTATATACTTCACCTTGCCGGGTATTACGATTTTGACAATACCGATAAACCGGAATATGTTCAGACAAATATTGATGGGACAAAACATATTCTGGAGAATGCCGAGCGGTTGCATATTAAGCGTTTCATTTTTACCAGTTCGCTGACGGTAACAAAGTTTGAAAACAATCATGGTCCGATTAACGAAAGAAGCCCGGCGGATGCCACTTTTCCGTATGCGGTCAGCAAACGCATGTGCGAACAAATGATCGAAAAATATGCAAGGAAATTTCCTTGCACGGTGATGCGTTTGGCCGCCATTTTTAGTGATTGGTGCGAATATGGCCCCTTGTACAAGTTCTTAATGACCTGGCTTTCCAGCTCCTGGAAGGCACGTATTTTAGCCGGAAAAGGAGAGACGGCCATTCCCTATTTACACACGTCCAATTTGAATAGTTTTATTTTTCGGATCATCCAAAAAACAGAACAACTACCGCGCTTTGGTATTTACATTGCCAGCCCTGATGGTTGCACAACGCACAGAGAGCTGTTTGACTGGGCCATGCGTTACCATTACGGAGAGCGCATCCGACCGGTTTTCATTCCCAAACGGCTGGCGGGAACTGGTCTTTACCTGGGAGATGCCTTCGGGAGAATAATCGGCAAGCGTCCTTTTGAGCGCCCCTGGATGATTAAATATATTGATAAAAAACTTAACGTGGACGCATCCCAAACCCGTCGGATACTCGAATGGTCGCCGGTCCATCGGTTCCACATCAAACGCAGGTTGTTGTTTTTAATTGAAAATATGAAGAGCAATCCGCTGGAATGGAAACGCAGGAATCAGGAAGCCTTGCATATCGTACATATTGAAGACCCGAATTTACTTATTTTGGAATCGATGATCGCTTTGGAAGAGCAGATCGTGAATAAAATTGTCTATCTGCTCTATTCGGAAACGTATAAAAACAGCTTTTACGGTTACAAGCGATTATCTCGTGAAGAGTTGCGGCGCAGAGTGAAACATATTTATGAAATTCTAAAACGAACCGTGCGTTCCGGCGATCGTTTACACAGCCTGACCTATGCCAGGGAACTGGCCATGAAAAGAGTTGAAGAAAACTTTGATGTGGACGAGGTACTTTTAGCCATTCATATTGTTGGCAATATCGTTACAGAGACCCTGGAGCAGCAACCCAATTTAAGACACATCAAAACGCGTATTTACGATGAAATTATTTTAACCATTCAACTGATCATCGACGAAGTGGCGGATGTCTATGAACGTATTACCGGCTTTTCCGTCAATGGTGTTCGGCCTATAAACAATGGGCTAAAAATTAATTAAAAACCCACCCTTACCCCAAACCGGATTTCTCTGGGACGGGCAAACAGGTCGCCTCCCTGCAAAGAAGTAAAATGCTGCCGGTGTTGCAGGTTAATCAGTTCGTATAGCCGGTCGGGCGCTCCGTCGTATCTTTCCAGGATGTTTTGGAATACCCGCAATTCCTTGTAGCCGTCGTAATCCGCCTTTCCTGTACGGGGATAGAGATCGATGACATTCTTTCTGTTCAAAAGATTCTGAACGTACACAAATGGCGTAAATTGCAACCGCCATAAGGAAAAGCTTTTCTCCAGCCGGAAATCCAGGGTGTAAAATAATGGCGTGGAGGTGATGCCTTCAAGGCTGACTCTGCCTCTGGGGTGATCGTCTGTGAGCAAACTGCCCTCATACAGTCCCACTCAGCCAGGAGTCCCGTCGTACATGAAAAAATAGCGGCCGCTGTTCATTTTTAATAACAGATTTGCGGAAATACCGCTTAAAAGGAACGCAGACTGCCTGCCGGAATGCAGGCTGAGCATGGCGTTGAGCTGATGTTTTTGAACATATTCCAGCGGCAGATAGCCGGTGCCGAGCAATCGGTTGCCCCGCATTTCATCGATGATGTTGGTATAAGGCGTGGAGGCGTCCCCTTGGCCGTTGGTGTACGCGTAATTGGCAAAAAACGAAGCGTATTTCCCGGTAAAGGAATAAACCGCTTCCAAACCGTAGGTCCGCGCGGAGCTGCGGTTATCAAGAATAAACGTGCCAAAAGGCTGCTCGTTAAATCCTACTTGCCGAGTCTTCAAGTAGTTCCTGGTCTGCTTGTAATACAGGGAAACGGTAACCTGAGAACCGGGCGTAAACCAATGGCGCATCCCGGCGGAAATCATATCGGCGATGAGCGGCCGGGACCCGATGGCTTTGGGGTAGGGGGTAAATACCGAGCCATAGGGCAGATAACGCATGTTGGTGCGGCTTAAGTAATGGTCGTTTAACCGGGTGAACTGAGCGTACCGGCCGAAATTGAACTGAAGTGCGCTCGCTTTTGTCAAATGCAGGTTTATTGTTAGGCGCGGCGAAAATACGCCGTGTATGGCGTTCTTTTTAAATTGGTTCAGGGGTAAATAATTCACGTTGTAATAGTTTTCCGACGGGTAAGGGGCATATTCCAGATGATACGGTTCGGCCAAAACAGGCGTTTGGCTGGCGAACCAGTCGTAACGCAACCCCAATTGCGCGCTTACATTGCCCTGCTGCCAGCGGTCCTGAAAAAAGACCGTCGCCTGCCACGGCTCGATCGGCGCGTCGGCTGCGACCGTGGCGTGGTTAATTTCCCGTCCGTAAACATCGTATCCAAAAGCATCCACGGCTTTGAGCAGAAGCAATTGTTGGTCCATATCTGGTGATTGCCAATCGATATTATAAATATCCAGATAATGGCTTACTAAAGTGATGTAGGTAGAATAGCTGCGTAAACGTCGTTTTTGCCACGAGCCTCCCAGAGTAAACCGGTGACCGTTCAGGATTGTTGCAACCTGAGAAGCGACAGACACCTCTTGTTCCCGGCTTTTTTTGTATTTTGTCAAAATACTTCCCGGACGTGCAAAAGGGAAATAATAAATAATATAGGGCCGTAAATATTGTGCAGGAGGCGTGTAAGTATAATAGTTGTCCTTATAATCGGGATCGTACGTTTTGGTACGCCGATCCAGGAAGTCCAACTGAAGTTTCAGAGTTGTGTTTTGAAACCCATGATAACCGACCTGAAAAGAAGCCAGATACGATTGGTCGAAATTCAGCGGTATTTTATCCTGATCATAAAGATTCCGGATGGGTGTTTCGTTCAGTTGCTTTTTTTCTGACAGGAGCGCGGTAACCAGGTCCAGCGTAAAATCGCCAAATTTCCCGGATAATAAGCCGTTCACCATATAGCGCTCATAGGAACTGTTGGGGATGTTGCCGGGTTTGACGACGATTTTCGATCCGAGTTCATCTTCATAGGAGACGGAATCGATAGGGTTGTACAACGGGTATTCCGGTTCGCCGAATGTGAATCCGTCCCAGAATTTTCGGTAGTGGTCGTTAAAAAATTGGGCTTCGGCGCCCAGGTTAAAGCGGAAGCGGTTGCTCCAGACGGGGCCATTTGCCAGTAACAAATAGCGCCGATAGCCATAGGAGTATGTGTTAAAGCGTTGCTGGTAAGGGGAAGTAAAACGGTCGTCTTCGGCCTGGAAGGAAAACCGCAGTTTGTTTCCGCCGCTCGCTAAAAAATGGTTTATGACAAACGGTGCGGATGCAGTCGTCACATCAGGCGCCTTGTTTAGTTCCACAGAGCCTATCATTTCCGGGATAAAGCGCACCATCATTTCCCCGCTAAGTATGCTGCGCACGTCCAAACCATGAAAGGAGTAGGCAACTTCGTGCCAGCGGCTGCCGCGGATATGCACATGCTGTCCCCCGTGGTAAGAGATAACGGCAGCCGAGCTGAACAGATCGTAATATTCCCATGGCGCACCGTAAAAAGGGAATTGCCGCAGGGCACTGTTCGGGAATACCTCCCGTTCGGAATTGATCCGAGCTGAATCCGAAGGCAATGCCAACCCCTGGGCCGATGTTTCCGTAGAGAACAAAACGAAAAATATCAAGACAAAAAGAGTATTTGCCGAAATTGCAAATTTCTCATATCGGTTTGACATGGGCATTGTAATTCCCATATAAGTTAGAAATAAGCTAACGGTTGAATAAAAGATACGG
>CAZJNP010000287.1:0-4431 GCA_964547355.1 uncultured Calditrichaceae bacterium | reverse complement strand
ATTCAGAATATTAACCTGAATAGCCGGTTCGGATTTGAGCTGGAGGGGATTTTATTTTCTGAAGTATTGGTAGGAGATAAATACCGTGATGTGTTGCGTATGGGATTATTACGGGAAGACTGGCAAAAAATCTTCGCCAATTCTAAGACGGATAATTGAAAATTATAGTTTATCTTGCATTTTATTCCTAAATCAGTCGGACATTTATTCCTGTTTTTCCCACCTATGGTACCAAATGGGATAGAAAAAAATAGACATATTTATACACTGATGTAAGATTTTTTTCGATATATACTTGAAATCTTCCAATTATCTCCACATATTTGCATAAGATGTTTAATAAAAATACAGGAGAATTTATGTCTGAGATTTACAAAGTCGAAGATTACATGGACAAAACATTTTTAACTCTAAAACCTGAAATGGACGTCTATCAAGCCATCGACGCCTTTTTAGAAGAAGGTGTTACCGGTGCGGTAGTTGTTGACGAAGCAAATAAAGTGGTAGGCATTCTGTCCGAACAGGACTGTTTGCACCTGTTGACCCGCGGCTCTTATTTTGAATTACCTGCTGGTCGGGTCAAAGATTTTATGACTAAAAATGTAATATGTGCCCGTCCCCACGTCGATATCTTCAAAATTGCGGATATGTTTTTACACCATTGTTTTCGCCGCATCATCATCACCGATGAAAAAAATACCGTTCTCGGTCAGATTACCCGGCGTGACCTGCTCAGAATCATTAAAAAGATACGTGCAATGCAATCGGAAAAAGGGAATAAAATAGCTCCGATTCTATAAACTTCCGCGATTGAATTTGTCGTAGTAGTATATGGTCTGTTGTCGCTTCTTGCTAAAGCTGCTTATTGTATGCGCATGAACGAATCAAGATTGGCGGAGAAATCTGATAGTTCCAGCAATCTTCGGTTAAGAACGGTTGTATCATTTCCGGGTGTTAATAGACGGATAAGTGTTGTTTACGCCCGGAAAATCCTTTCTTTTATTAGATATTCGTATTTCCTTGCTGATCTGTGATTAGGATCGCCCACCCTTTATTGCTTTTAAGGAAATAAAAAGGTAAATTCATAAGTTTAGTTTCAAAGCAAACTTTGCAAATTTTATGAAATGGAGGAATCAACTCGGATGGTGAAGACTGAAGTTAAAAAAATTTCCAGCTCGAAACGAGAACTGACAATTACAATGGAAAAAGAAGCTCTGGAACCGATTCGCGAAGCTCAGGCGAAAAGGCTGCAGAAAGAGGTGCAATATCCCGGTTTTAGAAAAGGAAAAGCTCCTTTGAGTTTAATAAAACGCCGATATGCAGAGGCCATCGAAGCTTATACTCTGGATTCGGCCATAGATCATGGCCTTCGCACAGCGGCGGAAGAAAATGATTTAACCGTCATTGGAACACCCGAAGCCAAAAAAGTCGATTTTGATGAACAAGGGAACCTGGTTTCCGTCATCGAAGTTGAAACCTATCCTGATATAGAGTTAAAGAATTACAAGGGATTCGAGTTTACGCGGGATAAATACATCGTTACCGATAAAATTGTGGAAGAAACCATCAATCGTTTATTGCACGAGCGTGCCGAAATCCATCCGGTGGATGGACCGATTGCTGAAGGCCACATTGCAATCCTGGATATGCAGGAACTGGATGAAAATGAAAAGCCCATAAAAGATAAAAAATACGAGAATATTTCGGTTCATGTGGGTGAAGGAAAATTTGATCCCGATCTGGAAAAACAGATCATCGGTATGAAGGTGGACGAAGAAAAAATCATCGTTAAAAAATATCCGGAAGATTTCCCCCAGCAGGAATTTGCCGGCAAGGAAGAAAAATACCACATTAAAGTAAAAAATATTGAAGAAGAAGTACTGCCCGAATTAACGGATGAACTGGTTAAGGAACTGGGATTGAACGCAGAAACCGTGGAAGACCTGCACCGGGTAGTCAGAGAGCAATTGGAGAATAACTATCAGCGGGAATCCGAAAATCGCTTAGCCTCCGATGTTTACCAAAAACTGCTGGAAGAAAATCCTTTTGACTTACCGCAGGCGCTGATCGATAATTACCTGGATCACATGGTTCAGGATGTCAAGGCCAAGAATCCTAAAATTAAAGAAGAAGAAATTCGCAGATACTACGAAGCAGACGCCGTTTACCAGTTAAAAGTGTATTATCTGAGAGAAGCCATTGCCAAGGCTGAAAATATGGAAGTTACGGAAGACGATATTAATAAATTCCTGGATGAGCTGAAGGATGAAAATATCCGGAATCTATATCAGCAAAACGAACAGTTATTAAACAATGTTAAAGAAGATATTCTAAATAAAAAAGTCTTTGATTTTGTGCTTGAAAATTCCAAAATCACTGACAATGAAATAACCATGGAATGATCTGCACCACAACTTATTAGTGGATGTAATATGATATTAAAAAATAATGAGGTGAATATGCCGTTAGTACCGATGGTAATTGAACAAACGGGTAGAGGAGAGCGGGCGTACGATATTTATTCCCGTTTGTTAAAGGAAAGGATTGTGTTTCTGGGAACGCCCATAGACGATAATGTGGCAAGTTTAATCATATCGCAATTATTGTTTTTAGAGGCCGAAGACCCGGAAAAGGATATTTATTTGTATATTAATTCTCCCGGCGGAATCGTGTCATCCGGGTTGGCCATTTATGATACTATTCAGTACATTAAACCGGATGTGGTGACCACCTGTATGGGACAGGCCGCCAGTATGGGCGCAGTTTTACTGGCATCAGGCACTAAAGGGAAACGCTACGCGTTACCCCATGCCAGAATTATGATCCATCAACCGCTGGGCGGTGCCGAAGGTCAGGCCACCGACATTCAGATTGCGGCAAATGAAATTTTACGAGTTCGGGAGACGTTGAACAAAATTTTAGCCGAGTCTACAGGAAAAGATATTAAACAGATAGAAAAAGATACCGATCGTAATTACTTCCTTTCCGCGCAGGAAGCGCTGGATTATGGATTGATCGATAAAGTTCTGGACCCCAAGACTAAAAAAGAAAAAAAGGAAAATAAATGAGCCGAAGAAATATTCGTAATCAGATTTTCCGCTGCTCCTTCTGCGGGCGTTCCGCTGATGAAGTCGAGAGCCTGATTTCCGGACCCGATGTACACATTTGTAACGAATGTGTGCAAAGCGCCATGGAAATTATTAACCGCCATAAAAAACAGACGACCTTCTTCGGAGACCAACAACTGGTTCCGCCGCAGGATATTAAAAACGAACTGGACAAGTATGTTATTGGTCAGGAGCGGGCTAAACAGATTCTTTCCGTTGCTGTTTATAATCATTACAAACGAATCAATAATGCCCAGGTAGCCGATGATGTAGAAATTGAAAAGAGCAATATTTTGCTCCTCGGCCCGACCGGTACTGGTAAGACACTGTTGGCGCAAACCTTAGCACGCATTCTAAAAGTGCCTTTTACCATAGCCGACGCCACGGTGCTCACTGAAGCCGGTTATGTGGGTGAAGATGTGGAAAATATTCTGGTACGGCTTTATCAGGCGGCGAATTACAACGTAGAGCAAACTCAACGTGGAATTGTGTATATTGACGAGATAGACAAAATCGCCCGTAAAACCAGTAATCCGTCCATTACCCGCGACGTTTCCGGAGAAGGCGTGCAGCAGGCGATTCTGAAAATGCTGGAGGGTACCATTTCCAGTATTCCACCCAAAGGCGGACGTAAACACCCTGAGCAGAATTTAATTCAAATCAATACTAAAAATATCCTGTTTATTGCGGGAGGAGCTTTCGAGGGTCTGGAAGACATTATTCGCCGCCGTGTGGGAGAAAAAAATATCGGCTTCGAAAAAACCATTCTCAGCAAAAACGCCCTGACAAAAAGCGAATTGTACGCAAGAGTGGAACCGGAAGACTTACTGGAATACGGATTGATCCCGGAATTAATCGGGCGTTTACCGGTAATCGGCGCTTTGTCCGAACTGGATGAAGAAGCTCTGCTGACCATTCTCACGACGCCTAAAAATGCGCTGGTCAAGCAATACCAGAAATTAATGGAAATGGAGGGCGTAGAACTCAAATTTCAGGAACAGGCGTTAAAGGAAATTGTTCGTATTGCTTCTACACGGAAAACAGGTGCCAGGTCGCTTAGAGCAATCATGGAAGATGTGATGCTCGACATCATGTTTAAGGTGCCTTCTTTGCCCGGATTAAAATCGATTATGATTACACCGGAAGTGGTTAAAAATAAGAGTGACCCCATCTTTGAATTTGAAAAAAGCCGACGTACGGCTTAAAACGCACTTCCTGATCCATGAATCTCGAAATCAAAGATGCTGACAGGCGGAGCCGGGCTCCGCTTTTTTTGTTTTAATTCTAAATTCGATCTAAAGTACATGAATTATTAAGTCCATTC
>CAZJNP010000286.1:0-4445 GCA_964547355.1 uncultured Calditrichaceae bacterium | reverse complement strand
GGTCTGACTTATTCCGCCAAAGAAAAGAATCTCAATAAGCGTATCGGCAATAAAAATGCCTTGAATTCCTATCAGCGGCAGAAAGATTCTTCTTTCCATAGTCAGGAAAAAAAAGAATAAAGTTCCCTCCGTAAACAACCGATTATGTTTAAGACGATTAAACGATCATGTTTGTGTTTAATAAATCATGGATGGAATTTACCTCATTGGGTTAAGTAATTATTTCAGGGATTGAGCATGAAAAAAATTCTGGTTGTGGATGATGACGCTCATTTGCGGATGGTATTGGACGAAACGCTGGTGGCCGGCGGATATCAGGTGGAAACGGCGGATTCCGGGCAAAAAGCGCTGGAGTTGCTAAAAAACCAGCCGTTCGATCTGGTGATTACTGATTTAATGATGCCCGGAATTAAAGGAATCGAATTGCTGGAAGAATCTAAAAAGATAAATCCGGATGTGGGGTTCATGGTGATTTCTGCTTATGGCACGATCGAGACCGCAGTGGATGCCATGAAAAAAGGAGCCTTCGATTTTATCACCAAACCTTTTTCCATTACCCAGATTGAATCGCGTGTAACGCATTATTTCGAATATCGCGCCCTGCAGGAAGAGAATAAAAATCTCAAACGGTTGCTGCAAAAGAACGAACTGGAAACCAAACTGATCGGAAGCAGCGATAAAATGCAGGAAGTGTTTTATCATATCGATGTGGTGGCCAAGAGCGACGCCACGGTTTTTCTGCGTGGTGAAAGCGGTACGGGTAAGGAGCTGATCGCTAAAGCCATCCACGATAACAGCGAGCGTGCCGATAAGCCTTTCCTGAAAATTAACTGTGCGGCGGTGCCGGATACTCTGTTCGAAAGTACTTTATTCGGGCATGAAAAAGGGGCATTTAGCGGCGCTTACAAATCTAAAAAAGGAATTTTTGAAGAGTGCGACGGCGGAACGTTACTGCTGGACGAAATTAGCGAAATCCCGTATAACATGCAGGCAAAACTATTACGCGTGCTGCAGGAGATGCGTGTAACGCGGGTGGGCAGCACAATGGAAATTCCAATCGATGTGCGCATCATTGCCACTTCCAACCGGGATATCGAACAACTGGTGGAAGAACAAAAATTTCGCGAGGATTTGTTCTTTCGGTTGAATGTTTTTCCAATTATCGTACCTCCGTTGAGAAAGCGCCGCGAGGATATTCCGCTGTTAGTGAACCACTTTATCGAAAAATTCAGAAAAAAGTATAAATACAGAAGCAAATCCATCACGCCGGAAGTTTTGGATCGTCTGGTTACCCATGACTGGCCAGGAAATGTCCGGCAGTTGGAACATGTCATTGAGCGGGCAGTGCTCTATTCCGGTAAAGATGAATTTATGACCGAAAAGCATTTCATCCTTGAGATGGAGAGAAGAAAGAAAAACGCCCGTAGTGGAAGCGACGGCGATGTATTGCCTTTAGCTGAAATGGAAAAACGCATGATTTTCAAAGCGCTGGAACAGACCAACCACCACCGCACCAAGGCCGCCGAGTTGTTGGGGATTACGGTACGCACCCTGCGCAATAAACTGCACCAGTTCGAAAAAGAAGGCTTGGGCACTTTTGAGGGCGAAAATTAACCGGCTGCGAACTGTGAACACAGGCTCAATTTGCTTTTTTGATTGTAATTCCCACCTGTCTTAATTTCGTTAGAAATGCCGTAAAAGCGCCGCTCTTATGGGGTTCCCCCACCTGTGAATATTCTGAACAATCGCTAAAGATTCTTTCCCAGTTATTCGATAATAAAAACGTTTCACTGCACATTATTTTTCAAACAAGGAGTGGTAATGTTGCAAACAAAAAAAATTAATAATGGGCTATCGCTTCAACCAGATAGCAATTTAATCAGTGTAAATTTCGGTGGCGTTCGGGATGCGTTCATTAACGCTCTCGGACAGGAACCGGCGTCTGTTGTTTTAGACCTGGAAAAAGTCGAACAGGTGGATGCGTATGGTTTGGCTTTAATCGTTGGGTTGTTCAAATCTCTGCAAAGAGAAAGCAGAGAGTTGAAACTGATCAATGTGCATCCCGAATTAATGGCACTCTTTGATCTCATCCACTTAAACCGCTATTTCGAAATCAAAGAGAAAAACTAACCCCTTGGTTTGGAATTGCATTCTTAGAAAATTTCGGAGTAAATATGGCAATTGTAGAAGATCAAGAATTATTACAAATGTTTCTGGAAGAATCCCGTGAACATCTGGACGGGATTGAATCCGATTTTTTGGAAATCGAAGAAATGGGCGAAGAAACAGATTCCGAATTGGTGAATAGTGTATTTCGTGCCATTCATTCGATTAAAGGAGGCGCTGGCTTTTTAGGTTTGGAAGTTATTAAGGAGCTGGCGCATAGCATGGAAAATGTGCTGAATTTAATCAGAAACCATCAACTGATTCCTACCCCGGAGATCATCAGTGTACTGTTAAATTCTCTGGATTTGTTAAAAGATTTAATTCAGGATTATGAACAGAGCAATGATGCAGATATTTCAGAACAATTAGAAAAATTAAACCAGGCGGTAGCACAACAAGGTGCGGGAGCTTCGGAATCTGACCAGCCGCAGAAAGAGACTCCACCACCGAAACCCGAAGTTGCTTCAGAATCTGCTGAATCCCAACCGCAAGAGGAAAGCACGACTGATGAGGAAACCATTCGTGAAATACGTTTGCCGGACGGGAAAACGCTTTTTATGGTTTCTCAAAAAGAACTGACGGAGGCGCGAAAAGGTGGACGTACGATTTATACGGTTATGTTCGATTGGTTGACAGATTTAGATCAAAAAGGACGCAGCCTGAAAAAAGTTTTGGCTGATATTAAAGCCGCGGGTGTTTATCTGGACAGTAAACTGGATGTGGATGAGATGGCTGAGCTGGAAAACCTGACGGATGCGGTGTTTGTCCCTTTTTACGTTTTGTTTTCTACCGTTCTGGAACCCGGTTTTGTGCCCACGCTGGTGGAAGTGCCAAAATCGCAAATCTTTATAATCAGTGAAAACTGTACCTTGCAAGTGCTGGAAAAACCGCAGGTATCAGAACCAGTTCCAATAGCACCGGAACCGGAACCAAAGGAACCCGAACCACAACATGTGCAGGAGGAAAAACCGGAGCAGCCGGTTCAGAAAGCCGAACCCAAACCGGACCCACAACCAAAAGAAAAAAGAAAACCAGCTCCCAAGCCCCGAAGCGTTACGACCAAAAGCACTACTTTACGGGTTCATGTCAATCTGTTAGACCGTTTAATGAATCTGGCCGGCGAACTGGTGCTGACCCGCAATCAGTTGTTGCAAAATTTTTCCAGTAATGACGCAAACGGTCTGGAAAATGCCGTACAACGGGTGGATTTAATCACTTCGGAATTGCAGGAAGCCATCATGTCCACGCGCATGCAGCCCATTGGCATGGTATTTAACAAATTCCAGCGAGTGGTACATGATATGTCCAAAGCGTTGGGCAAACAGGTGACACTGGTTACCGAAGGGGAAGATGTGGAGCTGGACAAAACCATTATCGAAGCCATTGGAGACCCCCTGACCCACCTGGTGCGTAACGCCATAGATCATGGAATCGAAATGCCGGATGTGCGTGCCCGTGCCGGCAAACGGCTGCCTGCTACCGTAAAGTTGAGTGCCAAACACGAAGCCGGGCAGGTGATTATTCAGGTGGCGGACGACGGCGCCGGCATCAATCCGCAAAAAATTCGCGACAAAGCGCTGCAGCTCAAGCTGGCCACCAAAGAAGAGCTGGATAACATGCCGGATAATGAGGTGATTCGTTTTATCTTTCGCCCCGGATTTTCCACGGCTGAGGTAGTTACGGACGTGTCCGGACGTGGCGTGGGCATGGATGTGGTGTTCAATAATTTATCCAAACTTGGCGGTTCGGTGGATATTGATTCCCAATATGGTTCGGGAACGACGGTGCTGATTAAATTACCGTTAACTTTGGCTATTATTCCCAGTCTGATTGTGGGCGTGCAGGGTTCACGTTTTGCTTTGCCCCAGGTAAATCTGGTCGAGCTGGTGCGAATCCCGGCCGGGCAAGTAAAAGAACGCATCGAACGGATAGAAGATGCCGCGGTGCTTCGTTTGCGGGGTGAGCTGTTGCCCTTAATCCGCGTGGCGGATGCTTTGCAGATGAAACGGGTAGCGGTAAATCCCGATACAAATGAAGTTCTTGCGGATCGGCGTCAAATGATTTTTGACCGCCGCAGCAGAGAACTGGGCAAACAGGAACCGCAGGAATCGCAGGAAATCAAGGAAAAGCGCAGGAGCGAAATAGATCGCCGGCAGCATATTCAAAGTGCCTATAACATCGTGGTAGTAAATTCCGGAGAACTTAATTTTGGTCTCATAGTGGATGAGCTACTGGATTCGGAAGAAATCGTGGTTAAACCACTGGGTAGGCATTTACGT
>CAZJNP010000285.1:0-4452 GCA_964547355.1 uncultured Calditrichaceae bacterium | reverse complement strand
TTATTAAAACGCGGTTTTGACCCCAGAACTGGTAGTACATTTTGCAGATTTCCTTATTATTGTTTTTTCCCTAAAGTTTGTGAGAAATAAAGTAAATTATAGACAAGGAAGATAAAATGACAAAAAAAGTACGCGCTTTATTTATTGTGATTGCAATTTTTTCTCTGACTTTGGGGTGCGTCCCGTTTGCCGGGAAAGCAGAACGTCCGCCTGCAAAAGAGAATGAATTTAGCGCGGAATTGGAATATCTGTTAAATGATCCAAACCTGCAAAACGCTTTAGTAGGAATATATATAGAATCTCTTACCAACGGTCATGTTAAATATCATCATAACGAACACCGCTTGTTCGTTCCGGCTTCCAATATGAAATTATTTACCACCGCGGCCAGTCTGGTTAATTTGGGGCCGCATTACCGATTCCGTACCGGAATTTATTATGACGGACAAATTACAGGTCAGACCCTTTCCGGCGATTTGATTGTCAAAGGATCCGGTGATCCCACTATTTCCGGGCGGTTTTACCAGGACGACATATATGCGGTTTTCAGAGCCTGGGCGGATTCCCTGAAAAAACACGGCATCAAAAGGATTGAAGGCGATCTGGTTGGCGATAATAGTTATTTCACCGGTGCGACCATGGCCGAAGGGTGGAACTGGGACGATGAGACCTTCTGGTATTCTGCGCATACTTCGGCGTTGTCTTTTAATGACAACTGTGTAAATATTCGGGTGACAGGCGGGCAAAAGATTGGTGATCCGGTACAGTTGCAAATTGAGCCGGATCTGCCATGTGTTACAATCGTTAATACTGCCCGAACCGTTGACGATTCCGTCAGTACCTTAAATTTCAGACGTTCCAGAGGGGGAAACACGATTTTGGTTTACGGAAATTTTCCGATCCATAAGGGTTCCACCCAAGAATCAATTACGGTCGAGGATCCGGCTCAGATGTTCCTGTACGTCCTTAAGACTGTATTAAACAGCAACGGTGTTGAAGTGGCTGGAAATCTAAAAGTTATCGAACAGAGGAAATATAATTACCTCCAACTTCACCGTTTGTTTGAACATACCTCACCCGAGATGAAAGACATAATTCGGGTCGTTAACAAACGTAGCCACAATTTTTATGCAGATCAACTGCTGAAAACACTCGGCGCCACATTTAACGGCGAAGGGTCGTTTGAAGCGGGTAGTGAAATGGTGAGTAACTGGTTGCATTCCATCGGTGTGGCTCCAAACGAATTTATTATGGTGGACGGTTCCGGGCTTTCACGCAAAAATTTTGTGGCGCCTAATGCCACCGCCACCCTGCTTCGCTGGATGTTTCGTTCTCCGTATTATGAAGATTTCTTCAATTCTTTGTCGATCAGCGGAACAGATGGCACCATGGAAGACAGAATGAAAGGGATGCTGGCCCAAGGACGCGTGCATGCCAAAACTGGTTACGTAAAACACATGCGCAGTCTTTCCGGGTATGCCTTCAATAAAGACGACCGTCCATTTCTATTTGTCCTGATGGTCAATAATTTTTCGGTTCCGGTTTCATATGTCAATCTGCTGCAGGATCGCATTTGTGAACTGATCGTACGGTACTGAGAGAGTTCTCTTCACGATTTCCCCTGGAATATTTTTTTATTTCACACGTTTATCAAATTATACGTTTTAACCGCATATCTAAATTTTTATATCACCGTGATAAAATTGTGAGGTTATTTATTTATTTTTCCCGCTGAGCAGAGAACATATTCCCTTATGTTTTTTGCCGGAAGATCAATGGGAAATCAGAGCGATTGTTAAATGGACTACGGTAGAAGCTGGTAAAAAAAGATAGTATCGTAGGTTTTGAAAGGGATGGCAAAAGATGACCAAAAAAATACTTTTAGTAGAAGATGACACTGAAATCGCAGATTTGTTGCATTTGCATATGCAGGATTTGGAGTTACAACTTGATGTAGCAAAAGATGGTGAGAGCGGATTACAAAAGGCGCTGGAAAATGATTATGAATTAGTGATATTAGACGTGATGCTTCCCAAACTGGACGGTTTGGAGGTTTGCAAGCGGATTCGTAATGAAAAGCGTAGCCTTCCAATATTAATGCACACTGCTAAAACAGAGGAACTGGATAAAATATTAGGATTGGAGTTGGGTGCGGATGATTATATGACCAAACCTTTCAGCATCCGTGAATTGTTCGCGAGGATTAAAGCCCTGCGTCGCCGGGTGACAGCAATTAAAGAAGAACAAAACCAGGAAAACCAGCAAGCGATCAGCTTCGGAGCGTTGAAAATTGATCCGGCCAAGCGTAAAGTGACCATTAACGACGAGGCGGTCGTGTTAACGGCAAAGGAATTTGATTTATTGACCTTGTTTGCAACGAATCCAGGAAAAGCTTTTAGCCGTGAGCAATTACTCAATACGATCTGGGGCTATCAGTTTTCCGGTTATGAACATACTGTAAATTCCCATATTAACCGCTTGCGATCTAAAATTGAAAAAGACCCGGCCAATCCAGTTTACATCCGAACTGTATGGGGCATCGGTTATCAATTCGCCGAAAAAGAGGAAATCGGGGAATGAAACAATTCTTTAAGACCATATACGGCCGGATCACGGTTATTTTTTTAATGCTGATTGTTGTGTTTGGCAGCCTCGAAGTTTTATTGTTGGTGAACGCTTCCGTCAGTTATGTGTGCGAAGCGACCCAGAAGCTGAATTACAATTTGGCTTCTCAGTTGGTGCGCAATTGCGAACCGGTGATGGCAAAGGGCATGTCCAGCCCCGAGTTACGGGAGACCGTTCAACAGATGAAGAGCATGAACCAGCATGTGGAAGTTTATATTCTGGATGGTGAGGGGAACATCATTTCGTCTTTTAATAAAGAACAACCCCTCCGGCGCGGTAAAGTGGATATGGCACCCATCCGTGCCTATCTAGCGGAAGGGGCTTTTAAATCCCTTCCCATTTACGGCGACGATCCACTGGATGAAACACGAACTAAAATTTTTTCCGTTGCTCCTATCAAAATGGGTAGCAAACCGCAGAGCTATCTTTACGTCACCCTGGCTAGCGCCAGATATGATCTGGCCTCCAAAGGTGTCCTGGGAAGTTACATCTTAAGAAACAGCGTTCTGATTCTGGGGCTGATGCTTTTATTCGCCGCTTTACTGGGTAGCGTATTGTTTTTTTATCTTACCAAGCGTGTGCATAACATGACTAAGGTGGTCCGGAATTTTGAAGAAGGAAAGTATGACCAGCGGGTTGATGTACGATCCGACGACGAAGTCGGCCAGCTGGCCGGAGCATTCAATCACATGGCGGACACCATACAACGGAATTTAAAGGAATTGGAAAAAAACGATTCTCTGCGCAGAGAGTTGATTGCGAATATCTCCCATGATCTGCGTAGCCCTTTATCTTCCATCCAGGGCTATGTGGAAACGGTATTAATGAAGGAAGAGCAATTAACCGCAGAGCAGCGCCGTGAATTTCTGGAGATCATCCTGAAGAATGCCGTTCATTTAAATAATCTGGTGCGCGAGCTTTTTGAACTGTCAAAATTGGATGCCCGGCAGGCCGTGCCCGATCCGGAACCCTTTTCCATTGCGGAGCTGGCCCAGGATGTGGCTTTGAAATTTCAACCTCAGGCCGAAGCCCGGAAGATTCATTTATTGACCAAGCTACCGGTAAAATTACCGCTGGTTTACGCCGATATTGGCATGATCGAACGGGCGCTTTCCAATTTAATCGATAATGCGTTGCGTTTTACGCCTCCCGGAGGAAAAGTAGAGGTGCGCTTGGAAAAGACAAACAGGCATATAACCGTCCGGATAAGTGACACCGGTTCGGGCATTCCGGAGGAGGATTTGCCCTTCGTCTTCGATCGTTTTTATCGAGTGGAAAAAAGCCGCACGCGTGAAAGCGGAGGCAGCGGCCTGGGACTAGCCATCGCAAAAAAAATCATAGATGCGCATGGAGGCGAAATTAAGGCCGAGAGTCGTTCGGTTAAAGGCACCCAATTTTCCTTTTCTTTAGAGATTTTCAGGCAGTCTTCCGAAAATAATCTGGCCAGGAAAATTAAAAGTGATTCGGTTGGGACGTGAACAGTCTGTTATGATTCTATCAGATCCAGTAATTCGGATTGCATTTGCACTTCCCACATCCTGCGATATAAGCCCTCTTGTATAACTAAATCCTGATGCTTGCCCTGCTGAACAACCTTTCCCTGATACAAGACGTAAATTCTGTCCATTGCTTCCAATCCTTTCAAGCGGTGAGTGATATGCAAAAGAGTTTGCGAACCGCTTAATTCAAACAGGGTGTGCAGGAGCTCTTCTTCGGTAATGGCATCCAGATTAGAAGTGGCCTCGTCTAAAATGAGAATGGGCGCCTTTTTTAGCAGTGCCCGGGCAACAGCCAGACGCTGTCTTTCGCCGCCGCTCAGTAAAAGTC
>CAZJNP010000284.1:0-4478 GCA_964547355.1 uncultured Calditrichaceae bacterium | reverse complement strand
CTATCATTTTTTGACCCTGCGAGTGATTTCCAGCTATCTCCCAGAAAAGTCTCGTTGGTTAACTTTCATAAATATCAATATTAAAAGTCGTGGGCCTGGCTCCAATAAAAAACGCTCCAACTTTTAGACGGGTGCTTCTTATTGTTGTTCTACCTTATAAGCACCATTTTCTTAATGCTGATGAACTCATTAGCCATCAGACAGTAGAAGTAGATGCCGCTGGTGGCTTCTAAGCCATTTTTATCCTCACCATTCCAAACTACTGAATATTCACCCCCTGACTGAACCTCATTAATCAGTTTACTTACTTCCTGCCCCCGAGCATTGTAGATCGTAAGACTGACCAGACCTTTTTGGGGAATCCGGTATTTTATGATCGTTTCAGGATTAAATGGATTAGGATAGTTCTGAAGGAGATCGTACTCAGTGGGAATATTATTAACATTAAACCCTTGCGAGGTACTGACTATATTAACCACCGCATCAATGGTTACATCACCATACAGACCACCATTGTCGGTAACTCTGACTACGAAACTGTCCGAACCGCTAAAATTAGTATTTGGTGTATAAGTAGCCAGTCCGCTGGCATCGACCGAAGCGGACCCGTTCTTTGGCTGGGTCTCGATGCCGTAGGTATGTGTATCACCGGCATCGGGATCATTGGGACTGACTTGACTGGTCCCGCTGTTATTTTCATCTGTAATGATAGGATTGGGATCTGCTGTGGGAGCCGGGGGATTATTACCGACCATATTAGTTGTAGCCGATGGATAAGGGGAGGAGCGATAGTAAGCCACATCATCACCAACCGTTTTGTAGGCGCCTACAGTATAGTAATAAGTTGTCTCAGTGGCCAAGCCTGTATCTAAGTACTCGACCGTCCCACCAACACCTGCACTGGCTGCTACCAGGTCGGTGACCATTAGCCAGTCCCCCCCTTCGGGCTTCCGCCAGACCTCAAAACCAGTCTCATCGCCGGAATTATCCGTCCAGGTCAGGTTAATCTCGCTTGAAGATATTGCTGTAGCTACCAGATCACTGGGTACATTGGTGCTGATTTTTACGTTATCTATCCGGCCGTAAAAGCCGCTCCAGGGATCATTGCCAGAGTTAGGATTGTCGGAATAAAATCTACCGATTTGAAGAGGAGTAAGTCCTAGCTCAGGGATAGGACCATAAACGCCGAACTGAGTACCTGCACCTGGACTCTTTTCTTCCGTAATATTCGTAATTTGGGTCCCATCAACGAAAATCTTCATGAGATCAGCATCGTCATCGAACTCCGCTTTAATGTGGTGCCACGCATTGGCTCCCACTACAGGATCGTTCGAGTAAATCTGGTGCCAATGTAAATTTTTCTCACCTACCATAAAATAAACGTATCCCCCCGGGGTGTGCCATAAGGCGTATAGCTCTTGCCCCGAATCCGGGATACTATCCCGTTCTTCCTGACCACTGTTCCACGAGTAAGCCGCAGCATGAATAATCACAAACTGCTCCCACACCGGCCGGCTCTCGGTATCAGGATCGATAAAAATATCAGCTTCCAGAACAAGTCGTGTAGCTCCACAGCCGGGCAATGTGCCGTTCTTTTGGGGTATGGTTAAGTAATTTCCATAATCCGTCTGAAATGCTCCCGGCTTATCAAAGAGAAGGGCATTACCAGTCTTCCCACTCGTAACCCAGGTGGGATCACGATCGTCTACGGTTTCGAATTCGCCCAGGAATCCATCCCAGCCATGTTCCTCAATCACATCCTGAGTACCATATACTCCCTGATCGAAATCCCAGTAGGCAACTTCATTATTGAGCTGGCCCCAAACCGTACGACCTGCAAACATTAGAATTACCAGGGGCAGAATACCGGTGATTTTAAAACTCATACATCTCATTACATTTTTCCTCCTAATTTCAAAAGAACGCACGATAGACTATTTTTCTACAGCCCTTTTAAACAAAATTTTACCTTAAAGCATAATCCAAAAACCTGACCCGAGAGTAATTTTACTTTCTCTTCAATTTCTTGTTGACAGGTAGTTATGGATATGTAGGATGGGCATTCATGCCTATAAGATCATAAATAATTAAAGATATTTCATCCCACCGGCACCCTAACCGTTATTTTCTTTTCTTTTTCTGGCTCATCTGAAAATTAGTGGATAAAAATTTGGGCATCATTCGATCTCAAGTCTAAATATTATAAGCACCAAGACTAAACAAGAGGTCTAAAATGATGTTCACGATCAATATAAGGCATTATTGGCCCTATAAGAGAGTAAAAATTACAAAAGTTTGGATTACTCCGGATAACAGTATTTTTCATGTAGAAATATAACCTGGTTTGCATTATTTACCGGTTTGTTTTGTTGTACAAGGAAAGTACAACGTATTTATTTTAATATAAGTCTATCTTTCACACCCTAATTCTATAAATTGAAGACAACATCCGGAAAGTCTAACGAGACCGTCGAAAAACCCTTTTTCAACATTTTTCGTGAAATTTAGACTAGGTAACCCCAATATTTACAATAACATTTTTCGTAATATTTATTGAGTTTAACTTTTTCGCCAGCCTAACGGACTGGCGATAATCCGCCAAAACGCTTGATAAATTTCTACCAACCATAAACGCGGACGCGTTTTTGGTCGGGTAAATTGGCGGGTTATGCTTAAATTAGACAACTATTTTATCAGGATCATTTTCCTGACCATCTTAAATCGGTCAACCTTGATGGAATAGTAATAAACTCCGCTCGGTAAATCCATCGCACTAAAATGAACAATATGTTTTCCAGCTAATTGTATACTGTTCACAAGGGTACGAACCTTTTGTCCGACGACATTAAAAACATTCAACTCAACATGAGTACTCGTTGCAAGCTGATAACTGATAGTCGTTTCAGGATTGAAAGGATTTGGAAAATTTTGCATGAGTTCATATTTCAAAATAATACTGTTTGCAGAACGGTCATCTATTTTTGTAACGACAGCAATATCAAGCTTCTTTATTGTATCATCTTCATTATCAACCACCCATAAATGGGTACCATCAAAAGTTAACCCTAGGAACCAGCTGTTTGCAGGTGCAGAAAAGCTGGATAACACTGAACCGTCTACAGGATCTATTTCATAAATATCACCGCCGCCATAATTGCAATTCCAAATATTTTTCGCCTTAGCCAGACCCCATGCACCAGCACCGGGAGAAGCGAATCTTTTTATTAATGACCCATCCAGGTGAGAAAATTGATAAATTGAGTCACTAGCATAACTGGCAGTCCATAAATAGGTGCCATCCCAGGTCAATCCGGTTGGATAATCTGTGGGGGCTGAGATGGTATCTAAATAGGTACCGTTAGTTGGGTCAATTTTATATACCTTGCCATTATATTCCGCATGCCAGATATTTTTTCCGTCCCATGCTAAATCTTCTGTATAAGATAAACCTGGAAGCGGGAAAGAATCCAGGACGGCACCGCTTGTGGTGTCAATTTTGAACAAAAATTTTGAATCGTCTTCTGCAAACCATAAATGAGTCCCATCCCATGTTAGACCTCTGCTGTCACCGTGGCCGGGAGCTTTAATCGATTTTAATATACTCACTGTTAAACCTGTCTTGCTGAGAATTTTAGTATTCCCTGTGTTTCCTACCCCTTCATCAGACTGAATCGAATTTTTACTGCCTGAACCTTCTGTTATGAACAGACTGGATACAAATAATGCTAGTATCATAGTTTTACGAAAAATATTCTTTGACATGTTGATCTCCTGTAATTTGTTCAACGTAGTATTGTACTTAGTTTATCACCAAATCGATTCTCAGTATTACATTAACATATGGTTTCTATTACCATAATTTTTTAGAAAATCTTCTATTGTTCTGAATCACGAATGCCCATAATTCTATAATCGGTGAACCAACAATGGGAATCAAGAAATATACAAAAAGATTCTGTGGTTACAAGTATATATTCTTTTTCAAAGATTCTCGCAACACAATTGCCAAAAAGTGATTTTCCTCTTAGTATTCTTTTTTCGATATTCCCGATTTTTTCGCCAACAACAAGCATAACGGATTGGGCATAGCCGGATGCAAACATAGCGGCAATGAATATGATTTACTAAAAAACGCGACCGGAATGACAAACTTAAATGAACCGAGACGCGTTTGCATTCCGAGTTGATGTCCTGGTTAGACGGCGTACCTTCTGTATAATCAGGTTCTTATGATTTCTTTTTACCTTCAAGCTTAAATTTTTGATAGAACCAATCCATTGTTTTTGGAAATAAATTGTTTAATGCTCCAAGTAGAAAAAATATTTTAGGTACTACAATGATTGCTTTATTCTTCTGAATTGCTCTTATCATATCTCCGACTACTTTTTCTGCAGAAAGCTTTGGCGAAATCCAGGGTACTTGTATCTCTCGAATCATTGGTGTATCAACTCGACCCGGATAAACTGTCAAAACTTTGA
>CAZJNP010000283.1:0-4483 GCA_964547355.1 uncultured Calditrichaceae bacterium | reverse complement strand
CCGTAATTATTGGAAATCTTGTTGAATTAAAAAAAGAACTGTTTTAAGTTCTACCAAATACAAAACTGGGAGAAACGCTATATGGAAAAACGGACGAAATTCTCAATCTGGTATTATATCTTTGTTTTTCTGTTTATGCTGCTGATTCAGACCTGGTTCTTTTCCGGAAGCGCCAACAAAGAAATTTCCTACAAAAAGTTTCTCGACTATTTGAATGAAGACAAAATCTCCAGCGTCGTTCTGACGCAAAACAAGATTTACGGGTTGCTGAAAACGCCGGCCGACAGCACCAAAAAAGAAGCAACAGCCTCCGTAAAGGAAAACTCCAGCGCTATTAAAGAAATCCCCAAAGCCACGCCCTGGCGTTTGAAACTGGAAAAATACGAAGAACAGCTCAAGCGTCAGTTCCAGGTGATCCGTCTGGACGACAAAGACCTGTTGCGTCGTTTAGAAGCCCACAATGTGGATTTTAAAGGTAAAATCGAATCCAACTGGCTGAGCAACTTTTTCATGAACTGGATCATTCCGCTGATCTTTTTATTTTTCATCTGGGGCATTTTGATGCGCCGTATGGGCGCCGGGCCGCAGGCCCTGCAAATCGGCAAGAGCAAAGCCAAAATTTACGCGGAAGACCCCAAAAATAAAATCACCTTTAAAGATGTAGCCGGCATCGACGAGGCGGTGGAAGAAGTGCGCGAGATCGTAGAGTTTTTAAGCAATCCGGGGAAATACACCCGCCTGGGCGCCAAACTGCCCAAAGGCATCCTGCTGGTGGGCCCTCCGGGAACCGGGAAAACTCTGTTAGCCAAAGCCGTCGCCGGAGAAGCGGGTGTACCCTTCTTTAGCATCAGCGGCTCCGATTTTGTGGAAATGTTCGTGGGCGTTGGCGCCGCCCGGGTGCGCGACCTGTTTGCAGAAGCCCGTTCCAAAGCGCCCTGCATTATTTTTATTGATGAAATCGACGCCATCGGCAAGAGCCGCGCCACCGGTCCCATGCTCGGCGGTCACGACGAGCGGGAAAATACCCTGAACCAGCTGCTGGTGGAAATGGACGGTTTCGATCCTAAGCTGGGCATCATCCTGATGGCGGCCACCAACCGCCCGGATGTGCTCGATCCCGCTCTGCTACGTCCCGGCCGGTTTGACCGCCAGGTGCTGGTTGACCGCCCCGATCTGAACGGACGGGAAGCCATTTTCAAAGTGCATACCCGTCAGTTAATCTTGAGTGATGATGTGGATTTACGCAAATTGGCCGCTCAAACGCCGGGATTCGCCGGAGCAGAAATCGCCAATGTGTGCAACGAGGCGGCTTTGCTGGCTTCCCGGAAAAATAAAGACAAGATCACCATGGAAGATTTCATGGAAGCGATTGAGCGCGTCATCGCCGGACTGGAGAAAAAGAACAAGCTGATCAACGAACGTGAGCGTAAAATCGTCGCCTTTCATGAATCCGGGCACGCCATTGTGGGTCATTTCACGCCGGGCGCCGATCCCATCCAGAAAGTCTCCATCGTCCCACGCGGTATGAGCGCTTTGGGCTACACCCTGCAAACCCCGCTGGAAGACCGCTACCTGATGTCCCGCGAAGAGCTACTGGGCAAAATCAAAGGCCTGCTGGGTGGACGGGCCGCGGAAGAAATCATCTTCGGAGAAATTTCCACCGGTGCATCCAACGACATCGAGCGTGCCAGTAAAATCGCCCGCAACATGATTATGATCTACGGCATGAGTAAGAATCTGCCCAACCTGTCCTTTGTAGAAAACGAAGGAAACCGCTTCATGGGACAGGGACCTCAGATGTCTCAACACTCGGCCAAAGTGGCTCAAGTGATTGATGACGAAGTTTTGGAAATTATCAAAGAATGTTACGACTACGCTAAAAACCTGCTGACAGAGAAAAAGGATAAGCTGGAACAGATGGCCAGCGTCCTGCTGGATAAAGAAGTGATCATGGAAGACGACATCACCAAAATCCTGGGGCCGCGGCCGGAGCAGACAAAAACTGCGCCCGAAAAATAACGCGAAAAGGAAACCGGACATGGACGTCCAAAAATGCTTAAAAGTCCACAGCAGCTCTTCCTCTTTCTGAATTAATAAAAAAACGGGAATCCGATAAACCCGAAAAGCGTTGTTTTGTTTAAAACATCTTTTCAGAGAAAAACCTGCCTGCTAAAAGAGGGAAATGAAACGCCTTTTATACATCTTGTTGATATTTCTTGCCGTCCATATGGCGCGGGCCGGCAATCCGCTACCGTACATCAGCCCCGGCGTGCGGCTCGGTTACAGCTTCGGTCAAAGCGTAACATTAAGCCTGAAACTAAGCCTGGGCCAAATGCGCGAAACCCATCGCCATCACCTGGAGTTTTACAATTTCACCTATGGCTACAAGTTTGTTTTTTTCAACACACCGGAAAACACCAAAGAGAATTTTCACTATTTTGATATTCAGTACGGCCTGTTTCCACAGAATGGCGACGTTGTTCTTAATTTTTTTAACGGCGGCGGACTGGGCGTTCTTATTTACAAAGACCAAGGAAAGAAAAAACTGGGTTTTCGTTCATCGCTTTTTACCGGATTCTGGGTTTTCCCAAATTTAGAATTAAACGTCTATTCACCCCGGAAAATTCACTTTGACGTCGGAGTGAAAGGCGTGTTGCCTATACCGTTGAAAAAAATGGATCTGTAACAAAACATCCGCACTCGTAAAAAACATCCTGGACTGTAGGCACAGCCTTCACGCCTGTGGAATACAAGCAGAAGAAGAAGCAGGACCAAATGACTTGTCATTCTCAGATTAATCGGCCATCCAAACTTGATAATAGCTAAATCCGGTTTTTGTATTAAAGGCCATTGTCATACGGATAAGAGTAATTTTTTTTACCGGAGATACTAATCATGCAAAGAAAAAAAATTATATGTACGATTTATTTGTTACTATTATTCTATCCAATAAATGCTCAAATAAAATTTGATGTTGCCCATATAGTCGCGGAAGAAATCAACGGTCCAGTATCAATCTTTGCAATCGATATTGACAACGATGGTGATGTTGATGTGGTTTCCGCCTCATATTATGATGATAAAATTGCCTGGCATGAAAATAATGGCGAACAGAAATTCGCCATCCATACTATAAGTTCTGAAGCAAATGGTGCCAGCTCGGTATATGCAATTGATATGGATAATGATGGCGATATTGATGTAGTATCTGCTTCGTATATTGATGATAAAATTGCGTGGTATGAAAATGATGGGGCTCAGAATTTTACAACACATATCATAGCTTCTGATATAGATGGTGTACGCTCGGTTTATGCAGTTGATATGGACAATGATGGCGATATCGATGTAGTCTCTGCTTCATATATTGATGATAAAATTGCGTGGTATGAAAATGATGGTAATCAGAATTTTGATACCCATACGATAATTTCCAATGCAAATGGTGCCTCCTCAGTTTATGCTGTTGACATGGACAATGATAATGATATTGATGTAGTGTCTGCCTCGTATTATGATGATAAAGTTGCGTGGTACGAGAATGATGGTGCTCAGAATTTTACTACTCATATTATAGCTTCTGGTATAGATGGAGTAAGCTCGGTTTATGCTATCGATTTAGATTGTGATGGCGACATTGATGTGGTTTCTGCTGCAAATGTTGACCAATCAATCACCTGGTTCGAAAACGATGGGAACCAAAATTTTAGTAGTCATTTAATTGGAAACATGATTGATGGTGTAAACTCGATTTATGCGATTGATTTAGATAATGACGGGGATGCGGATGTTATTTCTTCTGCAAGTAATGATAAAACATACTGGTATGAAAATGACGGTCAAGGACATTTTGTAACGCAGAAAATTTTAAATAGTGGAAATAGATCTGATGCTGTTTTTGCCGCTGACATGGATAGTGATGGAGATCTGGATATACTTACAGCATCAAAATACGATAAGAATATTATCTGGTATGAAAATGAAAATTTTTTTAATACACATACCATAACATCAAATGCAAAAGGAGCATGCTCAGTTTACGCAGTTGATGTGGATAATGACGGTGATATTGATATTTTCTCTGCTTCATCGAATGATGATAAAATTTCTTGGTACGAAAATGATGGCTATCAGAATTTCACCGATCATATTATAACCAAAGAAGCTAAAGGGGCAACCTCCGTTTACGCCATAGACGTTGATAGTGACGGGGATATAGATGTTTTATCATCTTCTCACTCAGATGGTAAAGTAGCTTGGTACGAAAATAATGGGAACAATGAGTTTGTCAGTCATTCTATAGATACAAATTTTTTTGGTGCACATACGGTGTATGCGGTTGATATCGATGAAGATGATGATGTTGATGTGATTTCTGTTTCATCAGTTAACGATACAATCGTGTGGTATGAAAATGACGGTCAACAAAACTTTATCGCCCACATCATATCGACAACTTTATCTTACCCGACTGATGTAACTG